>CABSMC010000003.1 GCA_902478715.1 uncultured Adlercreutzia sp. | reverse complement strand
TTTCGTTGCTATTCGCTAGAGAACTCCGTGTCGAAATCAGCGTTCTTGCGCTCGAGCTCGATGTATTCTGCAGCAGCCTTTCCTTTTCCCTCTTCATGTAGCAACCGGTTGTGACGATAGAGCAACACACGCGCGGCACGAAGCACGCATCGCCCGAGAACGCATAGCACGTGTGGTTCGGGCTGCCGAAGGAGGTAGCCAAGCGCACGATCGGCATCACTCCTAACGAGGACGGCACTCTATCCATCGGCCCGAAGGCCGACGGAGCTCAGAAGATGGCTCAGGCTATAAGCACTTGGCATAATGTAAAAGAGGAATTGAAGAGCGGTCAGATGAGCGAGGACGACTACAGGTTCTGGAAATCGTCGTTCAGGCTTTAAGACTCAAACTCCATATCAATGCACCTCTAAGGACGCCGTTTGGCGTCCTTCTCTGTTCACGGCTGAAACTATTACACGAGCGACAAAGCGACGAATGGTACCACCTGCCGTCCTCAAAAGGTCTCTGTTTTAGGTTCATATTCAAGTCTTTATGAGCGACTTCTGGCTACCCGGTACTGTTTTTCAAATCTCGAAGAGAGCGCAAATTGCGCCGAAATGAGCTCAAAATCATCCTTTTTCATAGTACCGCCCGAATTTTTACACCCCATCCCGAACTGGGCAAACATGAAAAACGACACCTCAAATTAGAGGTGAGTTCAAAATGGTACTATTTTTGTCTTTTCGAGCGAAAAACACACCCAAGCAATCGTTGCAAGTGGTTTATCGAGACCATTGTTTTGGAAAGCTTTCCAAAACTTTCCACTTCTTTCGAATTCTCTTAATACTGAAGAACCAAAAAGCGTGCCCCACCTGGGATAAAAAAGACCCGCCGAGGCTTCGGCGGGTCTGAATTCTGCGATTTCCGTTTGAGAGCTTTTCCCAGCGGCTTACAACTTTTCTTTACCGGAATGGGTGTAAATTACACAAATTTACAAAACATTAGACTAGATAAAAAATTGCCTCTGACCTCGCAATTTACTCCCACTCGACCGTGCCCACGGGCTTCGGGGTCAGGTCGTAGCAGACGCGGCAGATGCCGGGGACTTCGTGAGTGATACGGTCGGTCATACGCTTCAAGAGCGCCCAATCCAGCTCGGGTACCTCGGCGGTCATGACATCCACGGTGTTGATGGCGCGGATGATGGCCGGCCACTCGTAGGCACGCACGCCGTCGCGCACACCAGTGGCGCGCATGTCGGGCACCACGGCGAAGTACTGCCAGGCGCCCACGTTCGCCGCTTCCATCTCCTCGCGCACGATGGCGTCGGCCTCGCGCAGCGCCTCCAGGCGATCGCGAGTGATGGCGCCGAGGCAGCGCACGCCCAGGCCCGGGCCGGGGAAGGGCTGACGCTCCACCATGGACTCGGGCAGTCCCAGCTCGCGGCCGACGACGCGCACCTCGTCCTTGTACAGCAGCTTCACGGGCTCCACCAGGTCGAACTGCAAGTCCTCCGGCAGGCCGCCCACGTTGTGATGCGCCTTCACGCCGTCCTTCGATTCCAGAATGTCGGGGTAGATGGTGCCCTGGGCGAGGAAATCCACCTCGTCGCCCACCTTGCGGGCCTCCTCCTCGAACACGCGGATGAACTCGCCGCCGATGATCTTGCGCTTGGTCTCGGGCTCGTTCACGTCGGCCAGAAGGTCCAGGAAGCGGTCGGTGGCATCCACGTACACCAAGTTCGCGTCCATCTGGTTCTGGAACACGTCGATGACCTGCTCGGACTCGCCCTTGCGCATGAGCCCGTGGTTCACGTGCACGCACACGAGGTTCTTCCCGATGGCCTTGATGAGCAGTGCCGCCACCACCGAGGAATCCACGCCGCCGGACAGCGCCAGCAGCACCTTCTTGTCGCCCACCTGCTCGCGAATGGCGGCAACCTGTTCGTCGATGAACGCTTGTGCCAGCTCGGGGGTGGTGATGCGCTCCATGTCGTCGGGGCGAACGTTCTCGTCCATTGAGACCTCCTCGGTTTCAGTGCGGCTTTTCCGATGGCGAGATTATAGCGTACAGGGGCAGGGGGCGACGGAGCCTGCCCTCCGGTTTGGCGGCGAACTGCGGTCAAGTGTGCAGGATTTTGCGATGGGGAGAGTGCTTCGGAGTCGTTGTGTGCAAGATTTTGCGATAGGGAGAGTATGAACGCCCTTTTTGCGCCCGTTGAGTTCTCCCTATCGCAAAATCCTGCGCGAATTCCCTGCGTGCTCTGCCGAACGGGGCAGTACGCGAATGAACGGGGCGATGGGCCTGCGATGCCCGGGATGCTTTTCCGCAGCACGAGACGTGACGGGGGCGTGACAGGGATGAAACGGGTGCGGGACGTTGGCGCCACGGAAATTGCGGCGTCGGCATAATAGAAGTCGCCAATGGGAAATTGCGTGAGGAGAAGAGGCACACGTGGAAGTTTTGGAACTGGCGCTCATTGTGCTGGCCTGCGTCATCGGCTCGGCGGTGCTGTGCCAAGTTGTGCCGCGGCTGTCGTTGCCGCTCGTGCAGATCGCCGTCGGCGCGGTAGTGGCCCTGGCCGTTCCAGCTGTCCGCGACGTGAGCATCTCCTCCGAGCTGTTCCTCGTGCTGCTCATCGCCCCGCTGCTGTTCAACGAGGCCCGCGAGACGAACCCTCGCGACCTGTGGGAGAACAAGGGCTCCATTCTGTCGCTGGCCGTGGGGCTTGTGCTGCTCACGGTGCTCGTGGTGGGCTTCGTGTTGAACTGGTTCGTGCCCTCTATCCCGCTGGCCGCCGCCTTCGCCTGCGCCGCCGCCCTGGCCCCCACCGATGCCGCCGCTGTGGGCGCACTCGCGTCGTCGGTCAGCCTGAAGAGGCGTCAATCGACGCTGCTCTCCGGCGAGTCGCTCATCAACGACGCGTCCGGCGTTGTCGCCTTCCAATTCGCCAGTGCCGCCGCCCTCACCGGGGCTTTCTCGGCCCTCGATGCCGCTGAGGAGTTCGGCCGCCTGTTTCTCGGCGGTATCGCTGCCGGCGTGGTCGTGGGCGTCGTGGGGCTGTACTCCATGCGGGCCCTGCGGCGCGGCGGCTACGAGAGCACCACCATCAACGTGCTCTACGAGGTGTTCTCGCCGTTCTTCGTGTACCTGCTCGCCGAATGGCTCGGCACCTCCGGCATTCTGGCTGTGGTGGCCGCGGGCCTCATCATGGCCGATCGCTCCCAGCGCCTCACCTCCGCCTCCATCGCCCAACGCCAGCTGGTGTCCCGCAGCTTTTGGCGCATCATCGTGTTCCTCATCAACTCGGTGGTGTTCGTTCTTTTGGGCATGCAGCTGCCCCAGGCCTTCACGCCGGCCATTGCCGACCACTTCTCGCTGCCGTTTCTTTTGGGGGTGGTGGCGCTGGTCACGGCACTTATCGTGGGGTGCCGCTTCGGGTGGGTGCTCGTCATGGAGGAGGTCTATCGCGTCGGCCGTCGTCGCAGCCGGCGCCGCACGCTGCGGAAGAAGGCGTCGAAGGTGGAAACGGTGGAGACGAACCAGCCTTCGCCCACGCCGCATCTGCGCCACCGCCGCCCCCATTGGCGCGAGCGCATCGGCAGCTTGCTGAAGAACGCGTTGGTGCTTACCGTGGGCGGTCCGAAGGGCGCCGTCACCCTTTCCATCATCTTCACCCTGCCGCTCACGATGCCCGACGGCGCGACGCCCTTTCCCGAGCGCGATCTTATCGTGTTCCTCACGGCGAGCATCATCCTGTGCACGTTGCTCCTGGCCGACGGCCTGCTGCCGCTGCTCTCGCCGCGTGTGGCGGAAGCTTCCAACGAGCAGGAACTGTCCCGTGCTGCCATCCGCGTTTTGGAAGGCACCTTGCGCGAGTTGCAGGCCATGCTGGCCTCCGACGAAAACACTCAGTACGATCCGGCTTTGCGCCTGACCATCGCTCACTACCGGGTGCGCCTGGCCCGTGCGCGCGAGTCGGTGGACGATACGTGCAGCCAGCAGATCGGCGCTCTGGCGACCCAGGTGCGCGAGGTGCAGGAGAAGGCCGCCGATGCCATTCACGAGAAAGGTGGCTACGACAACGGCACGCGGGCTCCTTACTACGCCATGCTGCGCGAGGTGCGTCGCTCGCTGGGCTACGATGGTGCCGACGTGAAGGTGGGCTCGCGGTTTTCCACTCTGCGCGGCCGAGCGCGACTTCTGTGGCAGCGCACGAAGCCGCCGGCGGTGGAAAGCGACCAGGACGAGCGCGTCTACTACGACACCTGTCTGTTTGCCATCGAACTTGAGCATGCGGCCATCGATTATCTGCAGGATGTTGTCGACCAGCATGACGGCCGCCAGGGTGCCGCGCAGCTGCTTTTGGAGGAGCATCGCATGGTGCTGAACTCCCTGTGGAACCGCATCAACCACGGCCAGGACGTGAAACAGCAGGATCGCCCCGACATCACGCTGACCCACCACCAGGCGCTTCCCGATGGCATGCAGCCCCTGTTCGGAGGCCAGTTCGCCGAGGCCGCCCGTTACGCCGACGAAGTGGACGCCGGCGCCCTTTCCATCGAGCTCGACCAAATCCGGCACTTGCAGGATCACGGGGAGATCTCCCTGCCCGTTGCCAACGAGCTGCGCCAGCGCGTCTACGTCCTGCAGATGAGCTTGGGGGAGTAGCGTGTCCGGAGGCTGGAAATGTACTCAAGGAGTGCAGTACAGGGCAAGAATGTGCACTCAGTGAGTGCAGCAATTTCGCGGATTTCGGAAATCCTTAGGTAAATGCCACTTCGACCCCGTAATGGTCGATGCGTTCTGGGGCCCTCTGCCATTACGGGCCTGAAGTGGCAGAAAAATGCCAGTTGAGGGCAGTTATGGCAGAGGGGAAAATCCCGGGCTTGCCATTTCGGGGTCGAAGTGGCATTTCCCCCTCGCTTTCGCGAAAAAGCAGGTAGGGGGTCTCGCCGCGTTGCTACCCCTCGTTTGCTACCCCTCGTCCAGCGCGCGCACGGACTTCGGGAGGTACAGCACGAGGCCCAGGGTCAGGCAGGCCAGGCCGTCTACGATGAAGAACGGGGCGACGCCCATGGCTTCGGCCAGCACGCCACCGATGGCAATGCCTACTGGGGTGGCCAGCCCCATGGCGGCGGTGAGCAGGCCCATGGCGCGGCCCATCTTGTCGTCGGGCACGTTGCGTTGGGTGAGCGTCATGGTGGGGCCGTTGAACCAAGCACAGGCCACGGCCATCACAGCCACCAGCCCGATAAAGGCCGGGAAGGCGTCGGGCGGCAGAAACCCGCAGACCGCAGTGGCTATGCCCACGATCACGGCTGCCACGGCGATGAGCCCTGCGAGGCGCTTGCCGCCGCCCCAAGCGATAAGGATGCCCGAGCCCACGAACATGCCGACGCCGAAGGCCGCCTCGGCCAGAGACGCCGCATAGCCATCGCCGCCGAAATGCTGGTAGGTCATAAGCGGGAACACCGCTGACAGCGGCCCGAAGATCATCATGCCGATGGTAACGCCGCCGATCAACAGCACAAGTCCGCGCGTTTTCGCGATGGCGCGCCAGCCGTCGCGCAAGTTCGCCAGCACGTGCTGCTCCTTCGCCGTTGCGTCTATCACGGTGGGAATCTTCGCCAGGGCCAGACTCAGAACGGCCACGCAGGCACCGGCGAAATCGAGGAACATCACCGAAGAGAAGCCAAGGGTGGTGTATAAGAAGATGCCGAAGGCCGGCGCTCCGATGGAGGCGACCGAGGCCAGCAGCTGATCCAGGGTGTTGATGCGCAGCAGGTGCTTGTCGGGCACGAGCATGGGCATGGCCGCCATCATGGCCGGACTGTGGAAGGCCTGGCCCACAGCCCGCGCGATGCAAACGGCGAGCAAAAGTGGAATGGACACATCGCCGGCCAGAATAAGTAGTCCCGCCACCAGTGAGATGATGCCCACGGCTCCGTCGGCTGCGATCATGATGAGCTTGCGGTTGTGCTTGTCGGCCACGATGCCTCCGAAGGGCGAGATGAGTCCGACAGGCAGCATGACGGCAATGTTCATGGCCGCCAGCATAAGGGCGCTGCCGGTGCTCTCGGTGACGTACCACACCACTGCGTAACCGGCGGCGTAACTCGTTATCATGGAGGCAGCCTGACCGGCCCAGATGAACGCAATGATGGCGAGCCAGTTCTTTGGCAGCGGCAGACCGGCGGCACTCAGGGGCGCTTTGTCCAGCAGTTCCGCCATCAAAACACCTTGCCTTGGTCGATTCCTGTGGCGCCCAGTGTAAGAGAGCATTTTATGCTTGTCAATCCGACTACGATGCGTGGGGGATTCATGCGATGGCATCCTCGCTCGCTATACTGGGCTTGATGCAAGATACGAAAGGGGCGCGGCATGGTGGAACTGACGAAAGAGAATTTCGATGCGCGGGTGACCAATGCGGAAGGAACGGTGCTGGTTGATTTCTGGAGCCCAGGTTGCGGTCCGTGTCGAGCCATGGAGCCCGTGCTGGAAGCTGTGGCCGCGCGGCATCCCGAGGTGCGCTTCGCGAAGCTGAACGCGGCGGACTTTCCCGACATCGCCTGGGCCTTCAAAGTGGTAAGCGTGCCCACCCTCGTGCTCTTTCGCGACGGGGTGCCCGTAGACGACATCGTCGGCGCGGTACCCGCCCAGCGCATCGAGGATCTTCTGGCTAAGGGCGGCTGCGAAGGGGGAGGAGCCTGATGGGCAAGAAGGCAGAGGCGCTCCACAAGTCGCTTACCGGGCAAGGGCTGGCGAGCCGCACAACGGGTTCCTCGCTCGTGCATAAGGTGGCGGGACGTCAGATGAAGACCCAGGAAGCGCCCGTTCGGGGGCCGGATTTCGAAGCGTCCCAGCAAAAGGGGCAGGCCTGTCGGCAAAAGCTGCCCCGCAGCGATCTGGGAACGTGGGAGGTACGCCCCGGCCGCAGCGAGGCGGTCGATCTTATCTTCCAGCAGGATGCCGATCGGCTGTCCTTCCTCGTGCCCGAGCGCCACCGCCGCATGGCGGCCTCGCCGTTCGCCTTCTTCCGCGGCGCGGCCCTTCCCATGGCCGCCGACTTGTCCACCCTGCCCACCACGGGGCTTTTGGTGCAGGCGTGCGGCGATGCCCATATCGCGAACTTCGGCGGCTACCGCTCTCCGGAGTCGCATCTCGTGTTCGATCTGAACGATTTCGACGAGACCGCCCGCGGTCATTGGGAATGGGACGTGGAGCGCCTGGTGGCCAGCGTCGCCATTTGCGGACGCACGCGCGGCTTCGGCGACAAATGGTGCCGCGAGGCCGTGCGTCTGGCGGCCCAAAGCTATCGGGAGTCCCTGGCATACTTCGCCACGCTGGGATCCTTCGACGTGTGGCGAGCCTACCTCGATGTGGCCGAGGTGCTCCAGGGCCTGGCCGACAAGGTGTCCAAGGCCGATCGGCGCCAGGTGGCTGCCGATTTGGAACGGGCCTTCTCCAAGACCAACGAGCGGGCGTTCGAGAAACTGGTGCGTATGGAAGACGGCCAACCCCAGATGGTCTACGATCCGCCGGATATCGTGCCGCTCAGCCATTTTCTCTCCCTGGACAACCAGCGGCGCGTCCAGCGCAGCCTGGCGCGCATGCTCGACGACTACCGTGCAACGGTGAGGCCGCCCTACCAGGAACTGCTGAAGAACTACCGGCTCATCGGCGCGGCGCAAAAGGTGGTGGGCGTGGGCAGCGTGGGCACCCGCTGCTGGGTGGCGGCGTTCTCAGGCAATCAGATGGCCGACCCGCTGGTGCTCCAGATAAAGGAAGCGAACGCATCGGTGCTCGAGCGGTTCTGCGGGCGGAGTCCCTATCTTTCCCACGGTGAGCGCGTGGTGGCGGGGCAGCGCCTCATGCAGACGACCAGCGGGGTGCTGCTCGGCTGGACCCACGCCCGGGACGAGCGCGGGCGCCGGCGCGACTACTACGTGCGGCAATTGTGGAATTGGAAGATGTCAGTCGACTTGGACCACGCCAGCGCCGATGAGCTGGAGATTTACAGCCAGCTGTGCGCCTGGGTTCTCGCCCGCGCCCATGCCCGCACGGGAGACCGCGTGGCCATGGCCTCTTACTTGGGAATGTCGGACAAGTTCGACACGTCCATGGTGTCGTTCGCGCTGGCCTACGCCGATCAGAACGAGGCCGACTACGAGCAGTTCCTGAAGCGCATTGCGGTAAGCTGAGTGCTTGCTTCAAAGCGTTGGGGCGGCGCCGTATGTCGAAACGACAATGCTGCTGAGGCGTATTCCAAAGTGGATGGGCGCTTTCGCTTTGGACGCTCGATCTGGAAAATTGTTGACAAAACTGCACATCTTCCATCCGATTTTGCGGGAGCGGCGATGGGGCTGAGTGCTATCATGGGAGCTTACCTCGCGAGGGTGGCAGCGCGCCTCGTTGCCGCTTCGGGCCTATGAGAGGTTGAGGAAAAGGAAGGTTCCATGGTGTCTTTGAGCCGCCTCTTTCACAAGACGGACGAGCATGAAAAAACCGCGACTGCTGCGACGGCTTCGACTGGGTCGACCTGCGCTCCGGCAGCTGAGGCGGGGGCGTCGGTAGAGCTTCCGCAAGAGTTTCTCGACAGGTTTCCCGGCGGTATGCTCCGCTACAAGGCCGAGGAAGCCGGCGCGATCGACCAGGTGAGCTCGGGGCTCGTGCGCCTGTTCGGATGCGCCGACGCCGAGCAGTTCCGCGCGCTGACGGGCAACACGTTCAAGGGCATAGTGCATCCCGACGATTGGGAATGGGTCAGCGCGTCAATCACCGAGCAGATCGGGCGCAGCGACAGCGATTACGTGCGCTACCGCATCATCCGCGCCGATGGCGAGGTGCGCTGGGTGGACGACTGGGGCCATTTGGTGGAAGACGCCACCGGCACTCGCTGGTTCTACACAACGATCATGGACGCGACCGAGCGCGTGCGCGAGAAGGAAGAGCTGCGTCGGGCGAACGAGCGATTGGAAATTCTCACGGCGCTTTCCAACGACGTGCTCTTCGATATCGAATGCGGCACGGGCAAGGCTCATGTGTACGGCGATTTCGAAGGCCGTTTCGGCCGCGCTCCCAAGCAGGAGGATTTTGTGGTGAATCGCCGCTGCCAGAAGCCGTGCGAGCTGACCATCACCTCTCATGACCTCACGCCGCTCATGATGCAGATCGGCGAGAACTCGCTGGTCGATTTCGAAACCTCGACGCCGGACGCCGCCGGAGAGCCGGTGTGGTACCGCTATCAGTCGGTGGTCCTCTACGACGAGGAGGGCGGTCCGGTGCGCCATGTCGGCCGTTTGCTGGACACGAGCGAGGCGGCTCTGCGCGAGAGCCAGTTTCGGCGCAAGGCCGAGCGCGACAGCCTCACGGGACTGTACAACCGCGCCGCCGCCCTCGATCGCATCGAGACGGCGCTGCGCACCGAAAGCCGCGCGTGCATGCTCATCGTCGTCGATGTGGACGACTTCAAGGCCGTGAACGATGCCTACGGGCACCCCGAGGGCGATTACGTTTTGAAGAAGCTGGCCATCTTCCTGTCGCAGGTCATGCGCAAGGAGGACATCGTGGCCCGCATCGGGGGCGACGAGTTCCTTATCTTCGCTCCGGGCTTGGCGCCGGGTCCTGCCGCCGATCGTGTGCTGGAGCATTTGGCTCGCGGGCCGTTCGCCGGCCAGCGCGCCACCGATGAGGTCATCGACCCGGCCTACCATGCGGCGCCCACCATCAGCGTCGGCGCGGCCTGCTGCCTGACGCCGCCGATGCCCTTCGAGGTGCTCTACGCGGCGGCCGACAGCACGCTGTACCAGGTGAAGGAAGCGGGGAAGGCCCAGTACCAGCTGACCGTCATCGGCTAGCGCGCTTGCCTCGGGGCGGGGCTGTCAAAGGCTCTCCGGCGTTTCGACCGAGCGAGTTCCGCAGATGGTATCGGAGGCGGTATACGTTGGGGAGAAAGCAGCCCTGTCGCCTTCGATGCCATCGAGGACTGTTTGAGCGAATCGGAATGCCGGAGAGCCTCCCTGGGATGGATGACCACCTGCGACTTTCTAGCCTGCTTTCTGCAGCAACGGGCCGTCGCAGCGGATGGTGCGACGCGTGTCCGCCGTGTTCAGAAGGTGCGCCAGCTCTTCCACAGAGCGCGGAAAGTGGCAGCGGTCGAGGTCGCACTGGTCGAAAAAGCGGTGCTCGACCATCGATTCCAAAAACAGGCGAAGCGGATCGTAGAACCCGTCGATATTCAGCAAGAAGCACTCGTGGGGCCCCATGTCCAGGCGCACGCGAGTGAAGATCTCCGAGATTTCCTCGAGGGTCCCCACGCCTCCCGGCAGCGCCACGAACGCATCACCCAGCTCGATCATCTTCGCCTTGCGCTCGCCCATGGTGTCGCAGACAAAAAGCTCGGTCAGGTCATGTTGGGCCACGCCGGCCTCGATGAAGAAGGCGGGTTCCACGCCGATAACGGGCGCGCCGCCTTCAATGGCCGCGCGCGACACGGCTCCCATAAGTCCGACCGAGCTGCCGCCATACACGAGCGTGTGCCCGGCGCGGGCGATCCAGGCGCCCAAGCTGCGGGCGGCCTCTTCGAAATGCGGGTTGTCGCCGAAGTTCGACCCGCAATATACGGTGATGTTCATGGCTCTCTCCTCTACGGTGGATTTGATTTGCTCGGAGAAAGTCCCCAGCATAGCACCACTATCGTTCGGGGGCAAATGCACCTATGCCCAGGTGTCCAGGCGCAGGTGAGCGTTGAGGCGCCGCCCGCTTCGGAGGATCCGGGTGCTTCTTACGGCTTCCATTCACTTCACTTACCTTGCTGTCACCTTTGCTGCGTCGCCCTCGCGCGTCCGTTATGCTGGCTTTACAAGAGAAGGAGCGCGGAGGCGAGCGAGGAAACCGGCCATGAACGCAGTCAAGCATTTTCTGGGAAATTACAGCGAGAACTTCGCCGCGGCGTTGGTGTTGTGGCCGGTGCTATCGTTCATGCTCACGCTGCCGATTCTGGCCTACCTCTACCATCGCGATGGGCGGCTGCGCTTCGGCACCTTCGTGGGGGCCTACCTCACGGTGCTCTACGTCTGCGGCCTCGGCTGCTTCACGCTGTACCCGTTGCCCCAAGGAGACGCGGGTCTCGGCATCACCTACGGCGTCGCCCCCAACTTCAACCCGATGAACTTCATGAACGATATCGCGAAGGACGGCCTGAAAGCGGTGTTCCAGCTGGCCTTCAACGTGGTGTTCTTCATGCCGCTGGGCTTCATTGCCGGACGGCTTTTGCGCCTGCGCTTCCTCCCGTCGGTGCTGCTGGGCGCATCGGCATCCCTGCTCATCGAGGTGTCCCAGCTCACGGGCCTGTTCGGCGTCTACCCCTACGCCTACCGCTGCTGCGATGTGGACGACGTGATCACCAACACCCTGGGTGCCGTCCTCGGCTGGGTGTGCGCATGGCTGCTCGGCCGCGTGGTACCTCCGGGGCAGCTGGCCGACGCAGAGCCGACGGAGCATCCCGGCTTCGTGCGCCGCTGCGTGGCCCTGTGGATCGACCTCGTCATCGTGTGGCTGGTGGCGGTCGTGCCCTACGGCGCGGTGGCCGTGGGCTTTGAGGTGGCCGGTCTGACCCCGCCGACGTTTCCGGATATGACGGCGAATCAGACGGCCGCCCTTATCATCAACGGCCTGGCGCTCATCACGCTTGTCGTGGTGGAAGTGGTCATCCCCTGGTTCCACGACGGATCTACCCCGGGCGGCTCGTTCGTGCGCATGACCTTCGAGACCCACCCCCGCACGACAGGCTACCGTGTGGTGTTCTACGCGGCCCGCTCGGTCACCCTTATGCTCGCCTACCTATGGGTGCCGTGGATGGTGATCATCCTGCTCATCTTCTATCTGGTGAAGCGGGAAATGCCTTACGACCTCATTCCGTAGGGGAGCGTCTTGCGCCGTGTGCCAGCCTTCTTGTGGCGGCTAGGCAGCTAGGCGCTCCGCCAGAAATCTTGGATGAGGCCCTGGCGATTCTCGCACCCTGTTTTCTGCAGAAGGCGGTGCACGTACACCTTCACGGTGCTCGGCGCGATAGTGAGCGTCGAGGCGATGTTCTGGTTGTCCTTCCCCTGCAGAATAAGGCGCAGCACTTCGCTCTCGCGGTCGGTCAGACCGTGGCGCCGTGCGTAAATGAGCAGGTTGTCGCCGATGCGCGCGGCGCGCTCGTCGCTCTCGTCGGCCGGCGGCTTCTCGAAGCGCAGGGCCAGCGAGCGAACGGCGTAGCCGATGGCCAGAAGGGCGCCGACGAGGAAAAGCAGGTTCTCTGCGTAGTTGCGCTCGGAGGAGATGAGGATAGGCCCCAGCATGAATCCGTCGGTGCGCAGTACGAGGAACAGCAGCGCATCCTCGGTCACGACGAGTGCCGCCAGCGCCGCCACGACGACGAAGGCCACCCGGCCTCGGGCCATGCGCGTTCGCTCCGTCTCGTCGCGGCAAGTCAGATAGCGGAACAGACCGAAGCCGAGCATCCAGAACACGTAGATCATGCGCAGCGAGTAGAACCAGAAGCGTCCCTCCGGCGTGTCGGCGCCCATGAGCAGTCCCAGGCTGAGGATGAGAAACGCTATGGGAGGCACCGCCATAAGGCCGCGACGCCGCTCGCCCACGAAGTCGCAGACGAGCAGCCAGAAGAAGGTCAGGCACGCATCGCCGATGAGGATGGTGGCCACCGAGCGCATGAGCAGGTAGCCCGCATCGGCCCCCGCGCTACCGCCGAGCACGACGGCGGCGATGCTGTCCTGCAGCATGAAGGCGACGTCGATGAAGTAGCAGAGAAAGCCCCCGAAGGCGAGGATCATCGCGCGCGACCGCGACACCAGGTAGGCCGAGAAGCACGTGGCGGCCGCCAGCACCGAGGCGAGCATAACCAGAAGCGTGAAGTAGTAGGTGGCGAATTCCACGGGAGTCTCCTTGGCTCTCATCAGGCGTTTATCGAAGATGTATCGGACTTAACGCCCCGATTACGCCCCGTTGCTTACCTCTGATACATCCATTTTACCGCTTTTCTGTTTAGTTGACCTCTTTCATAGTGGTTCGCGCGGGCGATAAGCTCGATCGCTCATGGGTCATTCGCACGGTACGGGTGCCACCACCGTGGGACGACAGGGCGTTCGGACAGGGCGTTCGTTTTCGCCAGGCGGCTCGTTAAGGGAGAGAGCCGTCTCAAGCGCAGGGCCGCGTCGCCATGGGGCGGCCCTTATTTGGGGACACCGAGCGCACAGGGCGCTCGTGGGTACAAAACCGGCAAGAGAAGGGATTGAAGTATGGAAGAGAAAAAGAAAGGCATTGGGCTCATCGGGCTCATCGGTATGGTGATCAGCTCGTGCATCGGCTCGGGCGTGTTCGCCATCACCGGCCAGCTGGCCGGCGTCGCCTCTCCGGGAGCGGTGCTCATTGCATGGCTCATCGTGGGCGTCGGCTTCTTGGCGCTGGCGTTCTCGTTGAACAACCTCACCGAGAAGCGCAGCGATCTGCACGGCATCTTCTCCTACGCGGATGCCGGTTGGGGTCCGCTCGCCGGCTTCATCTCCGGCTGGGGCTACTGGCTGTCGGCGTGGCTCGGCAATGTGGCCTTCGCCACGATGATGATGTCCACCATCGGCTACTTCTACCCCGCGTTTCTGCCGGGCAACACCATTCCCTGCATCATCATTGCTTCCGTCGTGATGTGGGCGCTCACCTATCTGGTCATTCGCGGCGTCGAGAGCGCTGCCTTCCTGAACGCCATCGTCATGGTGTGCAAGGTGGCCGCCATCGCCGTCACCCTCATCTTCGGCATCTTCCTGTTCAACGCCGGCATCTTCACGGCCGACTTCTGGGGCAATGTGTACGACAACGCCGTGGCCGCCGGGCAGTACGGCCCCGATGCGGCGCCGCTCGGAGGCGTCGGCACCCAGATCTTCAACTGCATGATCATCATGATGTGGTGCTTCGTGGGCATCGAGGGCGCCTCGGTCGTGTCCTCCCGCGCCGCCCGCAAGACCGACGTGGGTAAGGCCACGCTCATCGGCTTCATCTGCCTGATGCTCATCTACGTGGGCGCTTCCGTGCTGCCCTACGGCTACATGTCCTCCACCGAGGTGGCCGCGCTCGATTACCCCGCGCTCGTCTACGTGTTCTCCTCCATGGCACCCGGCTGGGGCGGCCCGTTCATCTCCATCGCCATCATTATCTCCATTCTGGGCTCCTGGCTGTCGTTCACCATTCTGCCCGCCGAGACGACCTCCGAGATGGCCGACTACAAGTTGCTGCCGGCCTCGTGGGGCAAGCTGAACAGCCATAACGCTCCTTCCATGAGTCTGCTCATCGTGGGCGCGTGCACCCAGGCCTTCCTGATCGTGCTTCTGTTCTCGGCCGACGCCTACGACTTCGCGTTCTCCATGTGCACCGTGGCCATCGTCATCACCTGGGCCTTCGCAGCCGCCTATCAGGCCAAGTGGGGCGTGCAGAACAAGAACATGGTGCAGGCCGCCATCGGTTTCGTGGCCGTGGCCTTCCAGGTGATCGGCGTGCTGTTCAACGGCTGGTCCTTCCTGCTGCTGACCTGCGTGGGTTACATTCCCGGCTTCTTCATCTACGTGAAGGCGCGCAAGGACTACGGCAACGCCATCACCATGGGCGAGAAGGTGTGCATGGGCGTCGTGTCCGCCCTCGGCGTGCTGTCCCTCGTGCTGCTCGCCATGGGCGTCATCAGCATCTAGTCGATAAAGGAGCAAGTTCCATGGACATCAAGACTATCGGTGTTGAAGACTGGCTGAACGTGTGGGAGAAGAGCGCGACCTACGACATCGCGCAGTCCACGATCGCCTCTATGACGATGGGGGAGATCCTACAGCTGGACGGCCAGGCGGGTGCCACCTTCTATGATCGCCTGAACCAGGAGAAGATGAACTACGGCTGGATCGAAGGTTCGCCGGAGTTCAAGGCCGAGGTGGCCAAGCTCTACCGCACGGAGATCGACCCGGACTGCATCCTGCAGACCAACGGCACCACGGGCGCGAACCTGATGGCGCTCATGCAGCTGGTAGAGCCGGGCGACCACGTGATTGCGGAGTACCCCACCTATCAGCCGCTCTACGAGATTCCCCGCACCCTGGGCGCCGAGGTGGAGTATTGGTACCTGCGCGAGGAGAACGGTTGGAACCCTTCCATTGACGAGCTGCGCGAGCTGGTTCGCCCCGACACGAAGCTTATCTGCATCAACAACGCCTCGAACCCGCTCGGCGCGGTGCTCGATCGCGAGACGCTGGAGCAGATCGTGGAAATCGCCCAGTCGGTGGGCGCCTATGTGCTTTCCGACGAGGTGTACCTGCCGCTGGAGAACACGGAGAACTTCTGGTCCATGGCCGACCTGTACGACAAGGCCGTGGTCACCAACTCCATCTCGAAGACGTACTCGGTGCCCGGCGCCCGCATCGGCTGGACGGTGTCGAACCGCGAACTGGCCGACAAGTTCCGCGTGTACCGTGACTACACGATGATCTGCTGCGGCGAGTTCAACGATGCGCTGGCCACCTACATTCTGCAGAATCGCGAGGCCGTGCTCGAGCGCAACCGCGAGATCGTGTTCCGCAATATGGCCATCGCTCAGGAGTGGATCGACAACGAGCCGCGCGTTACCTGGCAGGCGCCCAAGGGCGTGTCGGTGGCCTACATCAAGTGGGACATTCCCATGGACGACGAGGAGTTCTGCATCAAGCTGCTGAAGGAAGAGGGCGTGCTGCTCGTGCCCGGCAACCGCTTCGAGCTCCCCGGCGGCGCGCGTCTGGGCTACTGCGCGCCCGAACCGGTGCTGCGCGAGGGCCTCGCGCGCCTCGGCCGAGCCCTGCGTCAGTTCGACTAGCCGGTTGGCCGTTCTGCCAATTTAAAGTGTCGCGATGTCCGAGCGCCCAGCATCTGGCGGGGCGCTCGGCCCCTTGGCGGCTGCGAAACCCGACAGCAACGGAGACCGTGCCATAATGGGCGGCGACCGATTCCCGCGAAGATTCGAGGTTTCCGTGAGCGATTCCAAAACCGTGCCCACTATGGGCGCCCCCGACGCGTCCGATGCCGTCTACGATGCCCGTACATTGGGTGCGCCGAAGATGACCGTCTTCGGCATCCAGCACATGTTCGCCATGTTCGGCGCCACCATCTTGGTGCCGACGCTTACCGGGCTCTCGGTTTCGGCCACGTTGCTGTTCGCGGGCTTGGGCACGCTGCTGTTCCATTTCCTTGCGAAGGGGAAAGTGCCGGCGTTCCTCGGATCGTCGTTTGCGTTCATTGCGGGGTACGCGGCCATCGCGCCCAACGGGGAAGCGCATCTGCTACCCTACGCTTGTCTGGGCGTGGCTTGCGCGGGGCTTCTGTACTTGGTGGTGTCGGCGCTGTTCAAGGCGTTCGGCCCGCAGCGCATCATGCGGTTCTTTCCGCCGGTGGTCACCGGTCCCATTGTCATCTGCATCGGGCTCATTTTGGCGAGCTCGGCCATTGCCAACTGCGAGACGAACTGGCCTATCGCGCTCGTGGCCATCATCATTATCGTCATCAGCAACATCTGGGGGCGCGGCATGATTCGCATCATCCCCATCCTGCTCGGTGTTGTCGGTTCCTATCTGGCTGCGGCCATCGGGGGCATCGTCGATTTTACGCCGGTGGTCGAGGCGCCTTGGATCGGTCTGCCGGTGCTGTGGGACAACACGGTGTTCGCGCTGTTCGGCCCCGACTTCAACGCGGGACTCGCCATCACGGCCATCATCACCATCATGCCTTTGGCCTTCGCCACCATCATCGAGCACATTGGCGACATGTCGGCCATCAGCTCCACGTGCAACCGCAACTTCATCGCCGAGCCGGGATTGCATCGCACGCTGCTCGGCGACGGTCTGGCCACCATCGTGGCGTCGCTGTTCGGCGCGCCGGCCAACACCACCTACGGCGAGAACACCGGCGTGCTCGCCCTTACCCGCGTTTTCGATCCGCGCGTTGTGCGCATTGCCGCCGGATTCGCTATCCTGCTGTCGTTCTGCCCGAAGTTCGCGGCGGTCATCTCCTGCATGCCGGCCTGCGTCATCGGCGGCGTGTCGCTGGTGCTGTACGGCATGATCTCGGCGGTGGGCATCCGCAACCTCGTGGAGAACCATGTGGACTTCATGTTGAGCCGCAACGTGCTGATCACGGCGCTCATCTTGGTGCTCTCGCTCGGCATCGCCTACAGCGCGGCCGGCGCCGTCACCTTCGAAGTGGGCGGCGTGACCGTGGCGCTGTCGGGCCTGGCCGTGGGCTCGGTGGTGGGCATCGTGCTGAACATCATCCTGCCGGGCAAGGCCGACTTCGACGCCTGGGATGGAGGCCTCGCCGCTGAAGCCGAAGCCGACGACGTGCCGCTGCCCCTGGAAGCCGAGGTGACCAACCTGCCCATTCGGGAATAGAGGAGAGGATAGGGAAGATCAGGACGGCCAATCGGCTGCCCGGTCGATCTGCTGTCCGCTCAATCGGCTGCCCGGTCGATCTGCATCCTACTTTCGGGCGAAAAATTCGAGTTGTTAGAGTTTTGCTTCACGTATTTCTGAGGAGGTTGGGGTTTCGAAGAGGTTTTCCCTGCATAGGCGTAGCGCCATGGCTGCGATTTGCGATTTTTGCGACGCTCTTTTCTGCTGCAAAGTCTAACAACTCAAAATTCTGAGCTAAAAATGTCGCTGATATTGCCTGGGAGCGTCCGAAAATCGCTTTCACATTTTCTTATTCGTGCGCGGGGAGCCACTTCTGGAGGACGACGGCCTCGTTCTCTTTTTCGTCGCGGGCGGCGTATATCAGGGTGATGCGCGGGTATTTGGCCATCGCTGGGCTGGCCAGCTTCTTCGCGAAGGCCAGCGCCTCGGGGTTCGCGTCCAGCTCCGCCACATACTTTTCTTGGAAAGTGGCCCAATGGGATGGGTCGTGGCCGAAGGCCTTCCGCAATTCGGTTGAGGGCGCAAGGAACTTCGCCCATTCATCGTAGTGCACCCGGGCCTTGGTGAGGCCGCGGGGCCACAGCCGGTCGACGAGCACCCGGTACCCGTCGCTTTCCTCGTAAGGTTCGTACACGCGCTTAATGGCGATTTTCATGAGAATGCCTCCTTGGGCATAGTAGGTTCATCGGTAATTATCGCGCCCTTCGCCCGTCGTCAGCGTCTGGCCCGCTTCCTGTAAGCAAAGCGCCCCTGCCCTGTTACAAAAAAACTTGCCAGATCTTCCGATTGCTTTCTGCGCGGGCGCCCCGCGAACGCCTTCTGAGGCATCCGAACGAGCGCATCTGGTGCTACAGACGTCGATTCGTGGCTGAAGATGGCGCGGGGTGGGTGACGGCTCGCGGTACAATGGCGTTGTTCAAAGGGAAAAGGAGGAACGTCATGACCGTGTTGTTTGTGAACGCCTGCTTGCGCGGGGATGAGTCGCGCACGCTCAAGCTATGCCGTGAGTATTTGGAAGGTGTCGAGGGCGTGAAGGAAGTGAACTTGTCCGAGCTGCATCTTGAGCCCTACTACGGCGACTCGGCGGCCTATCGCGCCCAGCTAGAGGCCAAGGGGCTATTCGACGACCCCATGTTTGACATCGGTAAAGACTTCGCCGAGGCGGACGAGATCGTCATCGGCGCGCCCTACTGGGATCTGTCATTCCCGGCGGCGCTGAAAATCTACATCGAGCACGCGGCCGTTATGGGCATGACCTTCCACTACACGGAGGAGGGTCGCTGCGAGGGGTTGTGCCGCGCCAAGCACCTCACCTACATCACCACGGGCGGCGGTCAGGTGAGCGCCATGAACTACGGCTACGAGTACCTCTGCGGCATCGCCGGCATGTTCGGCATTCCCGAGACTCGCTTTGCTGGCGCCGAGAATCTGGACGTGGTTGGCGCCGACATCGAGGCGAACCTGAACGAGGCCCGCAAGGTGCTCAGCCGTCTGAAGGCGACGCGGTAGGGAAGAGATGCTATCGCGCGATGCGAGTGAGCAGATCCACCTTGCTGCGGACAGCGTCGACGATAGTGGCCACGCGTCGCTCGGGAATATTGGGATTCTGGGAGAGGATCGCGCCCACTTCCTCGGGGTAGCCGTCCAGCATGACCGGGTCGAACCAGTCGAAATAGCCGTCGAACAGGCGCAGCTGGTCGGCGGGCTTCATGCCGTTCATCTTGAAGGGCTTCGCCCTGTACAAGAAGTCGCCGGGAACCTCTAGCAGCTCCGCGTTGGACCACAGGCACGAGCCGGAATCGAATATCGGCGCGATGCCCGTTACTTCAAGCGTCTCCACGTTGCGGATGATGCCGAAGTTGCGGTAGTGACGGTCGCGGTTGGCCAGCACGAAGTCGCCGGCGAACATCTTGGCCAGCGAGGTCATGGTGGCGTCGGCGTCAAGCCCCAGATCCTCCAGGCGCTTCACGTAGAAGCGCAGATCGGACAAGTTGTTCGGCTGCTTCACGTTGCGGATGGCGTCCCAGGCGGCCACCAGTTCCTCGTCGGGCCCCAGCAGGTTCGGGCAGGCAGAGTACACCCGGCGGCCGTCCTCGAACAGCGTATAGGGGACGAACTCGCCGGGCTCCATCAGCCGCCGGTGCAATGTCGTGGCGGCCACCTCGTTGTAAGGCTCCTGGTTTACGAAGCCGATGCCCGACTTCAGTAGCACGCGCTCGCCGTTCACGATCTTCCACTTCTTCAGAAGGTCGCCGCCCAAGGTGCTGTTGGGGGAGGACAGGCTTACCGTGCGGTAGTCCGGCGCATCGGGGGAAGACCCCGCCGAGTCCTGGCCCAAGGTGAGAAATCCCAGGTCATCAGAGAAGTCGTTGTCGAAGAAGTTGACGGCGTCCCATGAGGTGGGGTCGTCCTCGTCGTTGAGCCAGTAGCGGTCGGAAAGCGACAGCCCGAAGCTCTTCTCGGCGAGCACCAGCGTGCTTTCCAGCTGCAGGTTCTCCAGAAGACGCTTGATCTGCGCGCGCGAGGAGGGAATGGCGCGGTGGCGCCACCAGTAGTTCAGCTCGGCTTTGGAGAGGTCGCCTCGGCGGTCGACGAGTCCGAATGGCGCCGCTTCGGGGGCGAACACCTCGCGGATGCGCACGGCCTTGTGGTCACCCAGGTCGTAGTCGAACGACAGCACGGGCGTGTTTTTGTTCATGAGCACGTAATGGGCAAGGGTCACGAGGTTCACCGCCTTTCGGAGCATGGGGCGCCTCGACTTGGGACGCGGGACGTTGGGGCTGAGGGTTCGGCTTTGAGCCCATTATACGGGAAACCGTCGACCTATGCCGACCTACGCCGCTGCGGGTTCGATGGGGCGCGACCGTCCCACGCCGCTACGGATCCAATGGGGCACGCCGTCCTACGCAGCCGCAGGCTCAATAGACCGGTAGCAGCGGCGGCGCACGATGAAATAGGAGACGAGCATGGCCACGATCATGAACGACCAGGTGACCGGATAAATCACCATAAGGGTGTCCCAGGTGCCCGAAAGCGGGAACACCCAGGTCACGAGCGCCACGCGCAGCACACAGGAACCGAGGATGGTGATGACCGCCGGCAGGGTGGACCAGCCCATGCCCCGCATGGCGCCGGCGGGCACTTCGTAGAAGGTGGTCAGGCAGTCAGGCAGCTCCACGAGCCACAGTCGCACGAGACCGAAGCCGAGGGCGGCTGCGTCTGTGGTGAACAGCCCTAGCGCCCGGGTGCCCAAAGCCGTGAACGTCACGCCCAAAATAAGCGACGAGGCGAACCCGAACAGTACGCACCAGCGGAAGATGGCCCGGCAGCGGTCGGCGTTCTTCGCGGCGAAGTTCTGACCGGTAAAGGTGACGGCGGTCTGGCCGAAGGCGTTCACAAAGAAGTAGGTGTAGTACTCGAAGTTCAACGTGGCCGCCGAGCCCGCGATGGCCGCCGAGCCGAAGCCGTTAATGGTCGCCTGAACGACGGTGTTGGAAAGCGAGAACACGGCACCCTGGATGCCGGCGGGAACGCCGATGCGCAGAATGCCGGCCAGCTCCGGGCCGGAGATGCGCAGCTCGCGCAGGTGCAGGCGGAAGGGGCCTTCCTCGCGCATAAGGAACGCCACCACGATGACGGCGCTCAGGGCGGCGGCGATGACGGTGGCAACGCCGATGCCCGCTGTGCCCCAACCGAACAGGCGCACGAAGGCGAGGTCGAGCACGAAGTTCACCGCAACAGCGGCAGCGAGGGCATACAGCGGTCGTTTCGCATCGCCGTGGGCCCGCAGAAGCGCCGAGCCGAAGTTGTAGATGGTGAGAAACGGGATGGCGCAGAAGTAGAGCCGCACATAGGTGAGCGCGTCGGCGAGGGAGTCTTCGGGCATGCCGATGGCATCCAGCACCCAGGGGGCCACGGCGAGCCCCGCCCCGCCCAGGACCATACCGGCGATGAGTGAGAGCGCCATGGCCGTGTGGACGCTCTTCTTGATGCTGTGGAACTCGCCGGCACCCACATGCATGGCCACCACCACGTTGGCGCCGATGGAGAGCCCCACGAACAGATTCACGAACATGGCCGTCACCGGGTTCACGCCGCCGATGCCCGCGAGCGAGAAGCTGCTGACGAACTGCCCGGCAATGGAGGCGTCCGCCGAGTTCAGCAACTGCTGGAGGATGCTGCTCAGCGCCAGGGGAATGGCGAACCGCAGAATCTTGCCCGGCAAGGGGCCGTTGAGCATATCGATGCCGTTGTCGCGCTTATCGCGTCGATTTCGCTTGGGACGGGCGGCCGGGCTGTTTGACTTGTCGAGCTCGTCGCGCCCATCGGGCCGACGCGCGTCCCTCTCATCCGATATGTCTCGCTGCGAAGATTCCATAACGAGCGAATCATAACGCGGCCGCCACGGCCGCGCCCCACGATTATGCCATCGGCGTGCGAGACGGCTGCAATGGGATTGTGACCGTTGAGCTGCTCGTTGCGAGGAGGATGCGGTTTGGTGTTACAGAGAAATATCGAAGGGCTTTCTCCCGCTAGTTTCTCTCGTAGCGGACGGAGCGGCCTTCGCCGACCTTGGTTACGAGTCCTTTCTCAACCAATGCATTCAGAGTTCTGATAGCCTTGCTTTTCGATAGCTGCGTCTTTTCGCTTATCTGGGATCGTGTGAGAGCAGAGCCCTTGGCGAGCACGGCAAGTATGGCTTCCTCGTCGAGTGTTACGTTCTCAAGCACTGTCACGGGAAGCATCACCGTAATCGAGCTATCGCGCAGAGCGAAAGAGGGCGATACTGTTTCATGGGCGTATTCGTCCAGGATGCGCGGGATGCCCGTACCGAACCGTTCTATATGTCCCAGTCGAAAGAAAACGTTCGCAAGGATTGGGTTGCGAGCCACTGAAGGGCCTCCTGCGAGGTAGAGCTCCTCTGTGATTCCGGCAGGCAGTCCTCCTGGCGAGGTTATTTCAATGCGATCGGCAAACATGCCCACTTTTATGTTGGCGCGAACGTCCCAACAGCGGTGGACGAGCGCGTTGGCGATAGCCTCTCGGAAAGCCTCACGCGGCACGAGTGTCTTCGTTATGCGCTCGAACCCGACAATTTCTTCGTAGGCGTAATAGGTGTCGAACACCTCTAGTGTGCGTTGCATCTGCTCAAGGACTGACGTGCGCTCGAAGGTATGCCGGGAGTGAATGATGTTGATGCTCCCGCCGAAGCGCGCAATGTCTATGCCGGGGAAATGATTACTATCGGCGAGAAGGGCGGCCGCATTGCAGTATTCACCGGAAGGAGCCATAAGCTCAAGCGAAATAAGGGAATTTTGATCGAGTGGTTTGAGCCCCAGTTTTGATGCGAGCTCCTTCTCGAGGTGGCCAAATGCAAGATCCTGCTCTTTTGCGACAAGGGCGTCGAAGCTGACATGTTCACCTGTCAAAACGAGCCTGCCGTACTCAAGGCGGCTCACTTCGACGGTTGAGGTGTCGGCTCTACGATAGGCGCGTCCAGAGAAAAGATAGGGTTTGTCGGGGCCTTCATGCACCGTTAGTGTGACTGTTCTTGTGTCCTCTTCGATGGACAGCTCGAAACGAGGCACTGGATCGATCGAGTCGTTAATCGCATGTTCGACGCGAAGGCAGGTGTCTTGCGGATCGGTCAATCCGACGGGCGTGCCGTCGTCTGCGATGCCGAAAATGATCTTCCCCGTGCCGTAGTTGGCATAGGCGCTGACGGTCTTCAGGTAGCTTTTCGACAGCTGCTGCTTAAACTCGAGAGTGGTTGTTTCGCGCATAGTGTCCGCCTTTTCGTCGCATCGTTGCAGACATTATGCAACGAAAACAATTTTCGTTTCAAGTATCTGTAACGAAAATGAGAAATCGGTGTTTTGCGTTTTAGATACATGGAGATGTAGGCTGCCTGAGGTAGCTCCATCTCGGTAGCTTGAACTTTGATCGACCCCTGGTGGTACACTGCGTACGTCGTGACCTATGTTGCCCTATGCGAGGATGCCCCGATGACTTTGGATCTAATGCGAGAATACATCGTCTTTGCGAAGCACTTGAACTTCAGCCATGCGGCGCGAGAACTTAACTTGACGCAATCGACGCTAAGCAAGCACATTGCCGCGCTCGAGAAGGAGCTGGGCTTTCCCGTGGTGACGCGCGGTCGCGAGCTGCGATTTACCGCCCAGGGAAAGGCCTTCCTCGAAAGCGCCCAGAAGGTCGTGCACCTCTACGATGCGGAGATCGTCTCTCTGCGGGAGAGTTTCGCGTTGCGCGCAGGGCCGGTGCGTCTCTATGAAGGAATGGTTCGTTGGACGGAGTTCTTGAATTCTATCAACGACATTCCAATTGCGTTCGCCGAGATGAGGGCAGGAGAGTCGGTGATCGGAGGAATGGAGAAAGGCCGAATGGATATTGGGTGCGGCCTTGATTTCTCGATCAGCCCCCTTATGCAAGCGGTGGCAGAGGAAAAGGGAATTGAAACAATGCCCATTGCGTCAATCCCTATGGGCATTCTTCTATCGCGGGACAATGAGCTCGCGCAACACAAGGTGCTGACGCGGGAAGATTTGCAAGGTCAGACCTTTATTGTCCTCGACGGCGCTTTTTACGATGAAAGCAGTGCGTTTACGAGTGCCTTGTTCGGACAGGATCTTGGCTTGCGGTTCTCTATTGTTCCGATTACGGGTAGCCTAGCGAATATTGAGTACTTGGAACTAGGGGATAAGCTGCTTCTTTACAGCCGCGAAAACTTGGAAATGCTTTGCGATCGCCGCGATGACTGGGTCCTCTTCTCCTCTTTGGACGGCAAGTCTCTCCGAGCGCCCATGGCGCTCTATTATCGCAAGGATGAGCCAAACCCTGATGTCGCGCGTCTTATCATGCGCGCCAGAGAATTCTTCGACCCTTCTCGATAGAAACAAAGGAGCGTTGCGCGGAATTGCTGCAACGCTCCTTCGAAGGGGAGGGGAGGCTAAAGGGTTAAAGTGAAGCGAGATAAGTGCCCGCGAGACGACCCGAAGTCAGCGCCCAGGAAAACTTCCCGCCCGCTCCCGTAAGAAAGTCCTTTGCGAGGCCGTGGGCACCTTCGCCCGTAGCGTAGAGGCCAGGGATAACCTCGCCCATAGTATCCAGCACTTCAAGCTTGTCCGTGACACGTACGCCGAAGGCTCCCGACATAACCGTCGCATATACCGGGCCGATAATGCGGTAGGGAGGCTTGGTGAGGCCGGCCGTTGCGATGCCGAAATTGGTGCGCCCGAAGTCGGGGTCGCTGCCTGCAGCGGCATTCGCATTGTACTTCTCAAGCTCTGCCGCCAATCCTGCGGGATCGACGCCAGCGGCCTCGGCCACCTCTTCAATGGTGTCACCGAAGAAGACTTTGCCCTCTTGGCCTTCAAGCTCGGAGAAGGGGCCGTAGCCGGAGCCGCGAATGGTGAGCATCGGCTGTGTGCTCATCTCGGGCGTCTCGGCGATAGCCGCATCGTACACGAGGAAGGCCTGGCGGTCGGGCAGGGCGTCAACGGTAAGAAGCACCTCGCCCGAGGGCGTGTTCTCGCTTGCGAAGCGCTTACCCTGGGAGTCGACGAGGATGGCGCCCATCTGATTCATGAGCAGCTCGTACCAATGCGAAGCATTGCCGGCCGTGCAGAAGAGGGCCGGGGCAGCCGCCATGGCCGTGTATTCAGTGGTATCGGCTCCCACTTTGCACATCATGCGGATACCGGTGCCGTCGTTGAGCTTGTTGGAAGCCTCAACGTTGGACTGGGCGAGGGTGTATATCTTCTTGCGCCATTCCTTCGAGGCTTCGATGGACCCTGTCGCCATGATGACGCCCTTGTTGGCCTTGTAGCACTCTCCGTTGGCTCCCTCGGTCTTCACGCCGACGACGCGGCCGTTCTCGACAATGAGTTCGGCACCTTTCGTGTTGAACTTGAGGTCGACGCCGGCCTCTTCCAGCTGCGGCTGGATTACGGACGGCCATGCCGACGCGTCGGGGTAAAGCATGTGCAGTCGGGCGACGGGCTGGCCCGGCTGCTGGGAGGGGCCGACGATGTCCACGCCGTGCTCCACCAGCCAATCCACGGTGTTGCCCGCCTCGGCGCAATGGAGTTCGGTGATGCACCAGTCGTCGCCGATGTGCTCTACGAGATCGGGTCCGAACATAGCTTCCAGGGACGCTTGGGTGTCGCGTAGAAGCGCATCGCCGGTATCGCCTTCGATGCCGGCCTCGGCCTGCATTTTCGTGCCAGCACCTACGATGGCGCCACCGCAGAGGGCGCCGCTGCCGCCGATAGAACTATTCGCCTCGATGACGATGACCGAAGCGCCGGCTTCCGCAGCGGCCAGCGCGGCGCACGAGCCGCCGGTGCCACCACCCACGATGACGATGTCGGCTTCCTGATCCCAATCGACGGATGAGGCAGAGCCCGTGTCGGCCAGGTTGCCAGTGTCGCTCGGGCTGCTGGGGCTGCAGGCGGCTAGCCCCATGGCGGCCGTGGCCGCGCCGGCGACTAGGGCACCCTTCATGAAGTTCCTGCGCGAAACCTGCTGCAGAGAATTCTGTTCCATTGATCCTCCTCCTAAACGTAGAACTGCGGCTTTTGCCGTGGCGAGCAGTTTAGGAAGTTGGCCGAGAATACTAAAAATTCAAATGCCGCAACCCTATAGTCGGAAATGGAATACCGTATATGATCTGGTGCTTCATGACAAAGCCACTTTGGGCGGCGACGCTGTTTTGAGCTGCATCGAGGTCCATGTCGACTATCTACACGGGGCTGTTGGCACGCCAGCCCCTAATTGACCTCCCAGCGGCCGCCTTTGCGGGGGCCGATGTGGCGAAGCTTGCCGGATTCTTGGAGCTGCTTCATGATGCGCTGCATATGGCGGAGGGATACATCCAGCGAGTCCGCGAGCTCGCGGGCCGATGAGGAAGGATTTGCGCGCAGCAGTTCGAGAACGCGCTCGTCGAGGGGCGCGCGGTTCTTCGCGTCTTCGGGAAATTGCGCGAGGAATTCCAGGCGCTTCTCTAGCTCTTCGGTTTCGCAAGCGAGCAGCAGGAGCACGAATGGAGCATCATCGCCGTCGGCTTGCCAACGCTCCAGGGACTCCTTGTATTCCAGGGCATGGGATGCCTTAATGGCGATCGGGGCGAACTTGAAAGACTCCAGCTGGGCGTTCAGCAGCAAGCGCCCCGTGCGTCCATTGCCGTCGGCAAAGGGGTGGATGGCCTCGAAGGCGGCATGGAACCAAGCACAGGCCAGAAGCGGGCTGCCCTCCTGGATAAGGCGGTTGAAATGGAAGAGCAGATCGTCCATCTCCTCGCGGATGCGCAAAGGGGAGGTGGGTGTGGTTCGCGATGCCCGTATGATGGCCGGCGCATTGCGGTAGATGCCTCGGGCGGCGGGCTGAAGGTCGAGGGCGCATCGCTCGTGCGTATCCAAAATGAGGCTTTTGTCGAAGGAACGCTTGTCGGCTCTGCAATGTGCGAGGAAGTCGTGACCCTCGAAAATGCCGCGCGCGGCTATTTGCTCGCGACCGGGCTTGCCGGGGACGAACTCGCCCTCATAGATTATTTCCGTTTCCACAAGAGTGAGAGTTGATCCCTCGATGGCATTCGAGTTGTAGGCCATGCGCACGAGAAAGTCCTCTTCGTAGGAGTGCAGAGCCTCGGGGCTCGCAATGAGCCTGCGCTGTCGGCGCCATGCGGCGGCGAGAGATTCGACCTGTGCGATTTCCTCGCGGTAGTCGTCAGAGGGAAAAGAAGTGCTCAACATCAGCGGCTATCCTTCTCGATGTCGTAATAAAGGGTGTCGGTTTCTCCCATATGGTACAAAATGTCGTAATAACTGGTGAGTTTATTACGACATTTCTGGAAAAGCAATACGTCGAGCCGTCGGAACCGTCTGCTAGCTTCGCGTTTAGAGCGCGCGGCTGGCGTTTAGCTCGTAAGGCCATTCTCTTTTCTGCAAGCCTCCATGCACTCGAGAACGATGGCTGCACCTTCACGAACCCAATCGCTGGCGTCAGCTGAATACGTGAGAGAGGTGGGCATGCCGAAGGGCTTTCCGTCGAGCTCTTCGAAGAGCACCACGTCGGCGCGGTCGGCGAACCAGTGGCGATTTTCCGATAGCCCGCAGATGTGGAGGCCATCGCCGTAGGTGGCGAAGGCCAGGCCGCTCATGCCGTTGATGGGCTGAAGGCTGAAGCGCAGATTCAGATTGTCGCCCAACATGCGCTCGTAAAGATAGCGGATGCGGTCGTAATTGTGGGCATCGTTGATGATGATGGATGCGCCGCGAAGGTCATTGCGCGAAAGCGCGGACTTGTTTGCTAGGGGATTCGACGCCATCATGCTGATACTCATGCGGAAGGCCAAACACGTTTTTGTTACCAGATCGAGAGCGCTCGCCTCCTTTACGAGTGAGGCGAAAGGCGTGTAGTCGTAATCGAGCACGATGTCGGCCGTGCCATTGACGATGGGCTGGAAGATGGGATCTCGGTAATCGTGCTCGACGAAAGCAAAGGGCACGGATAGGCGCTCTTTGAGCTTGGCTGCGAACGAGGGCGTTGGATATTGAACAGCGATGCGAAGAGTGGCATCAGGATCGCCCATCTCTCGGCACCGTGCCAGCGTCTCGTCGAGTCCATCCAGCAGTGTTCGGGCTCCGTCGAGAAAAACGGCCCCTTTGTCGGTGAGTCGGTTGCCAGCTTTCCGGTCGATGAGCGAAAAGCCCACGTCGCTCTCGAGCGCAGCAATATGGGTGCTTAGCGTTGATTGGGCGATGAACAGCTCTTTGGCGGCGTCGGTGAAGCTTAAGTAGCGAGAGAAAACGGCGAACTCCCGCAAGTACTCGGTTTTCATAGCGGATCTCCTCCCTTGCTTTTTTGCATTATCGCATGTTGCGCAAAACAAGAGCACGACGTCCGAGACGGCGATATCGGATTTCACGAACAGCCATCATGAAACGTGATAGAGAATCGCGCATTTGCATTTGGCTATCGGCCTGGCGCCAGCGCACTATGGGGTCGTGCCGAAGGGCAACTAATGTAAGGAAAGGGGACAATCATGAACCTGAACAAAGGACTCAATCGTCGCAGCTTTTTGAAGGGCGCGGCTCTCATGGGCGGTGCCGCCGCTTTTGCCGGCATGGTTGGCTGCGCGCCCCAGACACCCGCTTCTCAGGAGCTGAGCTCCACGGGCGATGATTCCTGGGACAAAGAAGTAGACGTGGTGATTGCGGGCGCTGGCGGCGGTGGTCTGGCCGCGGCCGTGGAAACCTCTGCGGCGGGCAAGGAAGTTGTCGTGTGCGAAGTGATGAGCAGCGCCACCATGTCCAATTCAGCCCTGTGCGCCGGTATGATTCAGGGTGCTTGCACGAAGCTGCAGAAAGAGGCCGGCATCGATGATTCGGTCGAGGAGTTCGACAAGTATCTGACGGCCGTGGCCGAGGGCTTCGAGAACCCCGAGCTGCGCCGCCTGTATGCCGAGAAATCCGGCGAGACTATCGACTGGTTGGCCGAGCAGGGTGCGGCCCTTTCCACCGATCGCCTGTCGACCCAGGGAACCATGGTCGACTACTACACTGACGTGACGCCGGCTGTGGCGCGTATGCATCAGAACGCCGACGGCATCGGCGCCGGCTTCACCGAGCCGCTGCGCAAGAAGGCCGAGGAGCAGGGTGCGGAATTCATGTTCGATACCCAGGTCACGCGTTTGCTGACCAACGCTGACGGCGAGGTGGAGGGCGTTATCGTCGCAGATGGCGGCAAGGAGCAGCGCATCAAGGCGCGTCTGGGCGTCATCCTGAACACGGGCGGTTTCTCCCGCAACGCCGACATGGTGCGTAGCTTCATGTCGCCGGCCATGCCGGGCATGTTTAACGACCGCCCCGTCATGGGCTCCTATGGCTCGCCGTGGCAGCAGGGCGACGGCATTATGATGGCCTGCGCACTCGGTGCCAAGCTGGTGAACCCGTGGTGCGCCTACAATGTGGCCCCTGGTTTGGAGCGCAAGGTCGAGGATAATTCTGCAGGCTACATTTCCATGCCGGGCATTTTCGTTTCTACTGACGGTCAGCGCCATGTGCTGGAGAACGGTCGTCCCACCGAGAACGTGGTGGGTGATGTCTGGAAGCAGCCGAATGGTTACGTGTGGAACATCTGGGATCAGGGTCTCGCGGATGCGACCGCTGATTTCGGAGGGCCGATCATGTACTGCAGCGACGGGTTCGAGGAAGAGCTTTCCGGCGGCTATGTCGTCAAGGCTGACACCGTGGAAGAGTTGGCGGCAGCCCTTGATTTGGACACGGACGCTCTTAAGAAGACTATTGACGACTTCAACGAGGGTGCGGCCTCCGGAGCCGATGCCCTGGGTCGCCAGAACGCAATGCCCCTGACGCAGCCCCCGTTCTTCGCTGGTCGCGTTATCGCCGTCTCGCCCGATACGGCCGGTGGTGTTGACGTGAACACCAACACCCAGGTGCTCAACGTGTTCGGCGAGGTCATCCCACGCCTGTATGCCGTGGGCAACATGGTCGGCGGCTTTAAGGGCAAGGTGAACGCTGGCTGCGGCCAGGCGCTCGGCTGGACCTACACCTCGGGACGCATCGCCGGTCAGCACGTGGTGACGCTGGAGCCACTTGCGTAACTATTTCGATGTCGCCTGCCGAGTCCCCCCCTCCCGCTCGGCGGCGCGACCCAATGAGGCGAGGGCGGCCCCGGCTGGCGGGCGCCCTCGCCGGTATGGCTAAGGCGGGAGTGGGCGGATTGTCGGAACGCAAGCGAAAGACAGGGGAGTGTCATGATGGAGAATTCGACGAACGAACGGCAGGATAATCGCGAAATGGATCGACGCACCGTGGTGCTGAAGGGAGCCGCAGTTGCCGCCGGTGCTTTGTGCGGCGCGAGCGCCTTGGGCCTTGCGGGCTGTTCGACGCCAATGGCCGATACGGGGGAGCAAACTTCCATGGATGAACTGATGAAAAAGATGCAGGAGCTCGAGGATCGGCTTTGGGTTGCCGAGGCCAAGGAAGAGATTCGCTACAAGTTGTGCATGTACGCTCGTGGCGACGATCGGCAGGATGCCGCCATTGGCAAGCCTGTCTATGCCGAGGACAGCTACGTTGATTTCGGTACGAGCCCGGAATTCGGCGAAGTGTTCAAGGGCTCGGGCCAGGAGTGGGCCGAATATTGCGCGAACACGATCGATAAGGGTATTACGGCTAATGGCGGTTACTACGCGCACCAGATGTACAACATCGCTATTACCGTGAATGGCACGAAAGCCGGTTCCGAGACCTACGCGAACGCACCGGTGATGAGTCCCAACGAGGACGGCACTTGGCACGTGCTCCAGACGGTGGCCCGCTACTGCGACAAATGGGAGTATCGCGATGGGGAATGGGTCATCGTCGAGCGTATCGTCACTAACGATTTCGGTTGGCACCTGACGTCGGAGAAGCTGCAAATTCCCTACGGCTGTGCCTTCGACGAGACCGATCCGTCCTATGGCGCTCTCGCCTACGGTGCTTAAAAAGTCGTAGCGCGCATACTGTTTGGGATGTTAAGCTTTAGCGAGCTGGCATCGATGGAAGGCCCGTCCTCATGCGGGCCTTCCATCGTATTGGATTGCTGCGGAGGAAGGCTCGTCGGGCTGCGATGGCCGATCGGAGCCGCACGACGCGAGGAGGGGCTATGGACATTCAGCAGATCAAGTACTTTTCTCGGGTTTATGAGATGCGCAGTTTCACGCAGGCGGCCGACTCACTGTTCATTTCACGGCAAGCGTTGCGCAAGTCGGTGGCGCGGCTGGCTCAGGAAATGGGGGAGCCGCTGTTCGAGAACCGAGGCAACGTGCTTTTTCCCACGGCCGCGGCCGACCTTCTGTTCAGCGCCTCGCGTCCAGTGGTGAGTGCGTTCGCACAAATGGAGGTCGAGCTGAACCTCGGCAAGCTAAAGAGCCAAGGGATCGTGCGTTTTGGGCAATCGGTGGAGGCAAGCGACGTTATGACCTCGGGCGAGATGAGACAGGTCATCGACTTTTCCTCGACAAGCGAGCTCGTGACCAAGGGAATGCGCTTCACCGAAGCAAACTGCGTGGAGTTACGCCAACAAATCCTTGAGGGCGATCTTGATTATGCGAGCCTTATTGCCACAGTGGTGAACGAGTCCCTTTTCGATTACGACACGGCCATTGGGGGACGCATTCATATCGCCGTCCGTGCTGATGATCCCCTTGCCGAGAAGAGCTTCATACGTCTCGAGGATTTGGAAGGACGTCCCTTCACCTCCCAAGGTCCGGGTTTCGACGTGCACGATCGCCTGGTGGAAGCGACCGAGGAGCGTGGCGTCAAGCTCAACTTCGTGTGTACGCGTTCGGGCTTGCACAATCGGCTCGAAATGGTGCAAACTGGGGTGACGCTCACCTATGCTTATCGCGATTTGAGGTTTCCTCGCGTCGCTCCAGACGTGGTGTGCATTCCCCTTGAAGAGTCTCCCATGAAATGGTTCTACTGCACCATTGCGAAGAAGGGGCTCGGTGACCCATATCTGCTGCGGTTTTTCAGCGGCAAAGAGGATTTCGTCCTTTGGAAGGACTGACAGCGGTTCGTCTCCATATCTAAGCGAACTCCTTCGTAAACCAAAAGCTCCCGGCGAACAACTCAAAGATTCTCCCCTCAAGCCTCGCTCGATTTCAGAATGAGGTCATAAGATGCCCGTCAACATCGCCGACGGGCACACGAGACGAGGAAAGGGGACATCTTGGAGCCTGTTCGGAACACAACGGGAACTCTGACGCGAAGAGGGTTCCTCAAGACCACGGCCGCGGCTGCGCTCGTTGCGGGTAGCGCTTCGGCTGCCGGGTTCGCGGCCCTTACGCCCAAGACGGCTTCGGCCCAAAGCGACGAGAAAATCTGTACGACCTACTGCAACGCCTGCATGGGTTGCCCGCTGGAAGCGGTGGTACGCGATGGCAACGTGGTGCTCACGCGCGCGAAGGAGATCGAGGGGGCGCCCATTGATCAGAAGCGCATGTGCGCCCGCGGCGCTTCCATCCCCACGCTGATCGTGCAGGAGAAGCGCATCCAGTACCCCATGAAGCGGGCCGAGGGCACCGAGCGCGGCGCTGGCCAGTGGGAGCGCATCAGCTGGGATGAGGCCATCGACACCATTTGCACGAAAATCAAGGAGTACCAGGCGGAGTTCGGCACGGGCAGCGTATGCGCCTTCACCTACGGCACTACCGAGCCTCGCAACATGTACAACCTTAACCGTTTGGAGAACGTGGCCCAGTTCTCGCACCAGAACCGCACTACTGACTTCGCGCTCACGCAAGGCACCATGTACACGGCGGGCGGCTTCTACTATCAGGGCGGCGTCGATATGGATCTCGTCTCCCAAATGAACACCTTCGTTGTGTGGGGCCACAACCCTATCGTGTCCTGGCCCAACGCCTGGCATTACATCGCTGACGCGATTGAGAACAACGATTGCAAGCTCATCGTCGTCGACCCCAACAAGAACACCATCGGGCAGAAGGCCGACTTGTTCGTATCGTTGCAGCCCGGCACCGACGCCGCGCTTGCTCTCGGTTTGGCGAAGATCATCGAGGAAGAGGGCAAGACGGATGACGCTTTCATGCAGCAGAAGTCCTGTGCGCCGTTCCTCGTGAAAGAGTCCGACGGCCGCTTCCTGCGCAAGAGCGACTTGGAAGAGGGCGTGGCGGCCGATGCCGACGACTTTGCCGTGTGGGACGAGGCCACGAATGCCATGGGCTACGCCTCCACGGCGCAGAACCCCGTGCTGCGCAAGAAGGGCATCGAGGTCGCCGGCCAGCGCTGCAATACGGCCTACAGTCTGCTCATCGACCGCATCAGCGAGTATCCCATCGAGATGGTGTCCGAGGTGACCACCGTTCCCGAGGAAACCATTCGCACCTTCGCCGACCTGCTTTGTCGTCCCGGTATGGCCGACATCTTCCAGGGCTATGGCATCGACCATTACGGCCATGGGTTCAATACTATTGCGGCGGTGAGTGTTCTGCGCATCATGCGCGGTATGGTGCCCGAGCCTCGTATGAACTACCCGCTCAATTCCAGCGGCTTCGATGAGGCGGAAACCGAGCATCCCGTTATCGTTCAGTCGCTTGGCACCTTCATGTTCCCCGACTTGCTGGAAACGGGGGAGTTCACGTTCCCGGGCATCACGGCGCATATGGGCGAGCAGACGATGGAGTTGCCCGACGTCACCGTGAAGCAGCCGCTCAAGATGCTCATCTCCTTCGGAGCGAACATCGTGAACTCGGCTCCCGATTGCAACCAGACCATCGAGGCCTACAAGAAGTTCGATTTCCTGGTGACGGCCAACATCGAGTGGTGTGATACGGCCGACATTTCCGATATCGTGCTGCCGGCGGCCACCATTCAGGAAGTGGGCGGCCCCATTGGCATGAACGGCTGTCTGGTTTGGGCCGATAAGGCCGTCGAGCCGAAGTTCGAGGCCAAGTCCGACTACGACATGGCGAACCTCATCGGCCGTGGACTCGGCTTGGACGAGTGGTTCCAAGAGGAGTTCGACGAGGGCATGAAGCACGTGGTGAACACGGCCATGAGCGCCGCCATGGGCATCGATGCCGACAAGTTGAAGGAAGCCGGCGTGATGTACGTGGGCGCCGTTCCCATGCCGGCCTACATGACCATGACGGGCAAGCTGCAGTTCTATCAGGAGAACCCTGGCCCCATCGAGAACTACGGCCAGCCCATGGATCCCGCGAGCATCGCGCTGCCCCATTGGGAGCCGCCCATGGAGGCGTGGCCCGTCACAGCCGGTGGCTTCGACGCCAACCCCCTGGCCGAGAAGTACCCGCTCATCGTGACCGCCGGCACCCGTCGCTTCCGCGTGCATTCTTACTACGGTCAGAACCCGTTGCTGCGCGAGATGGAGATCAACGAGCCCTGCGTGCGCATCAATCCCGCTGATGCCGAAGTTCGCGGCATCGAGGACGGCAGCTACGTGCGCCTGTTCAACGATCGCGGCCATGCGGTAGCCAAGGCCACCTTCAGCGCCGGCATTCGCCCGGGCTGCCTGGACATCGACCGCGGCTGGCAGCGCTCCCAGTACAAGAGCGGCTGCAACAACGACCTGACGAGCAAGCAGATCGTGGATTGGACCTGCCCCACCTACGCCTATCACGATTGCCTCGTGGAAATTGAGCCGTGGGACGGCGTGGCAGAGTCGCAGGAATAAGAGGAGGAACCCATGAGATACGGAATGGTCATTGACCTGAAGCGTTGCTCTGGCTGCAAGACCTGCTCGGTCGTGTGTAAAGTGGCCAACAACATTCCCAACAACATTATCTGGAACCGCGTTCTTACCGAGGGCGGCAACGCTCCGGATACGGCCGGCGGCACCTGGGACAACCCCGAGATGCAGCATTGGCCCGTGGCCTGCCAGCACTGCGAGAACCCGGCCTGCACCAAGGTGTGCCCGGTGGGTGCCACATGGAAGGACGAGCAGACGGGCATTGTGCGCCAGGATTACGATAAGTGCATTGGCTGCCGCATGTGCCTTGCCGCTTGCCCCTACACCGGCGTCCGCTCGTTCAACTGGGAGGAGCCGGCCTACTACGCCGACTTCGCCCTGGGCGACGCCGATGCCGCCAAACACGAGAAGCACACCGTGGAGAAGTGCATCTTCTGCACCCAGCGCGTGGCTCGCGGCGAGCAGCCGGCTTGTGTGGCCGACTGCATCGGTCGTGCCCGCCACTTCGGCGACCTGGACGATCCGAACTCCGAGGTGTCCAAGCTTCTGGCCAGCCGGGAGTACACGCAACTGCACACCGAGTTCGGCACCAAGCCCTCTGTCTACTATCTCGTCTAGGAAGGGAGTACGCTATGAACGATGCGAAAGGAAGCGCCGCGTCCCATCGCGGACTGACCGTGGGGATCATCGCTTGCGCGGTCGTGGCGGTTATCGGCGTTGCCCTGTGGATGGTGCAGCTTTCCGGCGGCATGATTCAGACCGGCATGCGCAACCTTGATTCCTGGGGCTTCTACATCACCCTGTTCATGTTCTTCGTGGGTCTGTCCGCTGGCGGCCTTATCATCAGCTCCATCCCCAACGCCTTCGGCATGAAGGGCTTCGGGGACATCTCGCGGGTGGCCATCTGGACGAGCATCTGCTGCACCTGCGTGGCCATCGGCTTTGTGGTGGTTGACTTGGGCGGTCCCTTGCGCCTGTGGGAGCTGTTCGTGTACTCCAACCTTAGCTCGCCGCTCATGTGGGACATCATCGTGCTCTCCACGTATCTGATTCTCTCCATCGTGTACCTGTGGGCCTATCGGCGCGAGGATACGGGGAAGATGTCGCACACCGCCATCCGTGTCATCTCCATCATTGCGCTGGTGGTGGCCGTGGGCGTGCACACAGTGACGGCCTGGATCTTCTCGCTGTCGGCGGCTCACGAGTTCTGGCACACTGCCCTTATGGGCCCGTGGTTCGTGGCCTCGGCGCTGGATTGCGGCACGGCGCTTGTGCTCATCGTGGTCATCGCCCTGCAGAAGGCGGGACGGCTTAGCATCGAGCGCTCCTCCATGGTAAACCTGGCGAAAATGCTCGCGGTGTTCACCTGCGTCGATCTGTACTTCTTCGCCTGCGATCTGCTGACGAGCGGCTTCCCCGGCGGCGAGGGCGCCAATGTGGTGGCAATGCTGGTTACCGGCCCGCTGGCCCCGTTCTTCTGGACGCAGATCGCCTGCATGGTGCTAGCTTGCGTCATCCTGTTCGTGCCGCGCCTGCGCACCAAGGGCGGCGTGGTTCTCGCCTCGGCGCTCGTGATCGCCGGCGTGTTCTGCAAGCGCTGCGAGATTCTGGTGGGTGGCTTCCAGATTCCCAACATCGAGTTCGCCGATGTGGCCAACCAGATGACTATCACGAACTGGGAGTCTGGTATGTCGCTCTTCGGCTACCAGGGCCTCGTGTACTGGCCGACGCCTCTGGAGTTCGGCGTGGCCCTGGGTGTGGTGGCCCTCGGCGGCTTCCTGCTGCTACTGGGCCTGAAGTACCTGCCCCTGCACCTTAAGGAGAAGGTCGCCTAATCGGCTGCTCCGGTACAAGATAGCTCTCTCTTCGAAGAGCCGCAGGCCCCGCAGCTTGCGGCTCTTTTGTTGGGAAGGAAAGGAAGAGGAAAGGGTACGCGGTGAATTTGAGTTCGAAAGAAGCTAAGCGGTCGCGGGGGCAAAGGTCGGCGAGAAAGAGGCTGCTGGCCGCTGCGGTCGTAGGTGCCGTTCTGGTCGGTGCGGTGGGGGTGGGGTTTGCGGTTGCGCCGGATTCGGGGCTGCATCCCCTGACGGCTGACGTTGCTTGTCCGGTAGCGGGTTGCACGAACGGTGCGTGCCACGGATACGACGCCGTTCCCGAGCCCGACGGGCACAGCGAGATGCGCTGCCCCGAGGCTGGCTGCGCATCGGTTGAGTGCCATGGGTGGGAGACGCTCGCGGGGCGCTACCACCAGGCTTCTGACATGTCCTTAAATCTGTGGATACTCATGCCCGTAGTGCTGGTGCTGGGCCTTTGGGTAGTATCGCGTCGTTTGTCGAAAGGGGAACGTCATGCGGGCACCTAGGGTCGTTTTCGATATTGTGTTGCTGGCTCTCTATTTGGCGGCGACGAATCCAGCGCTGACGGGAGTGCCTTTTCATGAATACCTTGGGACGGGCGTATTCGTGCTCCTGGTCGCTCATGTTGTGGCGAGTGGTGAAGGCTTGGGCGGTCGCGGTCGCTGGGCGCAGCGCGTGCTCAACGGGGCGTTGCTGGTCTCGCTCGCGTTCTGCGTCGTATCGGGAGCTATGGTGTCGGGGACACTGCTGCCTTCTTTGGGCTTCTATGCGACGGGCTACTATTTCTGGGGCCCATTGCATGCCCTTTCCGCCAAGGTGCTGCTCGCTGCCCTGCTCGTCCATATTGTCTTGCGCACGCCGGCTGCCGCATCGGTACTCCGTAGAGAGCTGGCGAGAGAAAACGAGAGGTAGGTATGCTGGCGAGCGTTCGCTCCTTCGCTCTCTCGCTCTTCAGCTCCTTAGCTCTCCAACTCCCTCGCAAGGTAGCGGCCGGTGAGGCTCATCTGGTTGGCGGCTACTTGGGCCGGGGTGCCCTCGGCCACGATGCGACCGCCGGTCTCGCCACCGCCGGGCCCCATGTCGATGACGTAGTCGGCGTTGGCGATCATGTCCAGGTCGTGCTCGATGACCACGACGGTGGCGCCGTGCTCGATGAGCTTCTGCAGCACGCCGATGAGCGTTTCCACGTCCAGCGGATGCAGCCCGATGGTGGGCTCGTCGAAGATGAAGAGGGTGTCGTCCTGGCTGCGGCGCATCTCGCTGGCGAGCTTCAGGCGTTGGGCTTCGCCGCCGGAAAGCGCTGGCGTGGCCTCGCCCAAAGTGAGGTAGCCCAAGCCCAAATCGTGCAGGATCTGCAACTTGTCCCACACCTTCTTCAGGTGGGCGAGCGCGGAAAGCGCCTGGTCAACGGTGAGAGTGAGCACCTCGGGAAGCGATAAAGTGTGCACGCTTTCGAAATCGCCGGCGTGGTTGTGGGCCGTTGCCGGGCTCTCATGGGAGGCGGACTCATGGGCCGCGTTGCGCTCCATTTCGGCGTCGGCGGACAGTTCGACGTCGCCTTCGATGGCCATTTGGATGGCGTAGGCCTCCCGCCCGTAGCGGCTGCCGCGGCAGTCGGGGCAGGGGATGTCCACGTCGGGGAGGAACTGCACGTCCAGGGAGATCTGCCCCGTGCCGTCGCAGGTGGGGCAGCGCAAAGATCCGGTGTTGTAGGAGAACGCTCCGGCTTTCAGCCCCTGCTCCTTGGCGTCCGGCAGGGCGGCGAAGGCGCGGCGCAAATCGTCCAGCACGCCGGAGTAGGTGCCCACGGTGGAGCGCACGTTCACGCCGATGGGCGTGGCATCCACCAGGTCGACCCGCGCGATGCCCGGCGCGTCCACGGACAGCACATGCCCTGGCAGTGTCGTGCCGGCCAGTGACGCCTTCAGCCCGGCGACGAGGCTTTCCAGCACGAGTGTCGTCTTGCCCGAGCCGGATACGCCGGTCACGCAGGTCAGACGCCCTTTCGGAATGCGCGCCTCCAACGGATGCACGGTGTGGATGGCGTCGGTCTCCAATGCGATGGCCCCTTCGTCGAAAAGATGCTCGGGCGCGACGGGCGTGCGCACCCGCACCTTCGCCGTTCCCGCCAAAAACGGCCCGATGCGGCTGGCTGGGTTCGCTTCCACGTTGGCCACCGACCCCTGGGCGATGACGCGGCCGCCGTCGGCGCCCGAACCGGGGCCGATCTCGATGAGGTGATTCGCGTGGCGCAACACGGCCACGTCGTGATCCACCATCACCACGGAGTTGCCGTCGGCCAGAAGGTCGTCCATGACCCCGAGCAGCCCCTCGATGTTCGCCGGGTGCAGCCCGATAGAGGGCTCGTCCAGCACGTAAAGGACGCCGGTGGTGCGGCTGCGCACGGCGCGCGTTAAGGCCACGCGCTGGCGTTCGCCGTTCGAAAGCGTTTCGCTGGCGCGGTCGAGGGTGAGATACCCCAGCCCCAGCTGCTCCAGCCTTTGGATGGGCTCGGCCATCTCGCTCGTGATGGGATCGCACATCGGGCGCATCTCTGGCGGAAGCCACGGGGCCACGCCAGGCAGCCACTTGCGCAGCTCGTCCAGCGACAAGGCCGTCACCTGGGCGAGGTTGCGCCCGTCGATGGTGGACGTGCGCGCCTTCTCGGACAGCCGCGTGCCGTGGCAGTCGGGGCACACCGACTCGCACAGGAACTTCGCCACGCGCGCCATGCCCTTCTCGTCCTTCGCCTTTGCCAGCGCATTTCTCACGGTGTTCACGGCGCTGTAGTAGGTGAAGTCCAGCTCGGTGGCATGGTCCTTGTTCTTGGGGACATACAGGATGTGGCGCTTTTCCATGGGGCCGTGCAGTACGATGTCCTTCTCGGCATCGGTCAGATCCTTGTAGGGCACGTCGGTGCGCACGCCCATCTCGCGGGCCACCTGGGGCATGAGCGACCACATGAGGTTGCGCCAGGGGGCCACGGCGCCCTCTTCCAGGGTAAGGTTGGGATCGGCGATGAGCGTGGACTCGTCGATGTCGCGCACAACGCCGGTGCCGCCGCAGGTGGGGCAGGCGCCGCCGCTGTTGAAGGCGAGGTCCTCGGCGGAGGGGCCGTAGAATTCCACGCCGCAGGTGGAACAGGTGATGGGCAGCTCGGCCGCCACGTTCAGGGTCGGTGCGTTCACGTGCCCGTTGGGGCACACGTGGCAGCCGAGGCGCGAGAACATGAGGCGCAGGTAGTTCAAAAGCTCCGTGGAGGTGCCGAAGGTGGAATGCACGCCGGGAATGCCGGGCCGCTGGCGCAGGGCGAGGGCCGCCGGCACGTGCAGCACCTCGTCTACGGTAGCGCGTCCGGCCTGGGAAATGCGCCGGCGGGTGTAGGTGGAAAGCGCCTCCAGGTAGCGGCGGCTGCCCTCGGCGTACAGAACGCCCAGCGCAAGCGAGCTTTTGCCCGAGCCGGAGACGCCCGCAATGCCCACGAGCTGCCGCAGCGGCACGTCCAGGCTGAGGTTCTTCAAGTTGTGTACCCGCGCCCCGCGCACCTCGATGGCAGTGGGCTCGGTGAAGGCGAGAGGTGTGGGGGTTTCGATGTGTTCCATGGAGGCTCGATTCTCGCGCGATATGCAAAGCGCCCCGCGGCGGGGCGGGGCGCTTTCGAATTCTGGAGCCAACGAGCGGATTCGAACCGCTGACCTACGCATTACGAGTGCGTTGCTCTACCAGCTGAGCCACGTTGGCGAGAGTGCTTCTTGCGAAGCGGCTGTTTAGTATAGCGAACTGGGCGATGCTGCGCAAGCATTTGGAGCTGCGAATTCCTCTTTCGCGCACAACGGTGAAGGTGAATTGTGCCGAATTGTGCCGAATTGTGCCGCCTTCGGGAGTGGCGGCCTTCAATGGCCCTTCGGCACTTCAACATTTCGGCTGAATCTGGAAAGGCCGTGGGTTGAGGCGGGGGAGGGCGCTCCAACGCTATACTGGTCGCCATCGAAAAAACGGGGAGTGTGGCTTGAAACTCGCGGTGTGGTAGCACGGTCAAGCCGCTTAGGGTGACCTTGAGCGCGGCCGTCTCCCCTTAAGAGCAACGAGGTGCGTGTATGAGCTTGAGGTTTTCGCTTGCGAAGGCGGCCGGTGCCGTTTCAACCTGGGGTCTGCGCCATGTGGCGCATCGGCCTGCGGCCAACCTGCCGGGGAAGATCGCGCTCGCTATCGATCCCGCCCTGCTCGACGAGCTGCGCGGCAAGTGCACGCAGGGTTCGGTCATCACGGTGGGCACCAACGGGAAGACCTCGACGAACAACCTGCTTGCCGACGCCTTCGAAGCTGCCGGGCGCACTATCATCTGCAATCGCACAGGGGCGAATCTGGCTGCGGGCATCACCTCGGCGCTTCTGCAGCAGCCGGCTGCCCAGTGGGGCGTTTTCGAATGCGACGAGCTGTGGCTCGCCCACGTGCTGCCCCGCCTGCGCTCGAACTATGTGCTGCTGCTGAATCTGTTCCGCGACCAGCTCGACCGCTGCGGCGAAATCGACCGCATCCAAACGTCCATTGCGGGGGCGTTGGCCGCCTCGCCGGACACCGTGCTCGTGTACAACGCCGACGACCCGCTATGCGCCCGCATTGCCGACGAGGTGCCCAACCGCACGGTCGCCTATGGCCTGGACGAGTCCATGGGCCTGGCCCAGAACACCGTGACCGACGCCCAGATGTGCCAGAAATGCGACGGCATGGTGCGCTACCATTACCGCCAGTACGGTCAGCTCGGCGACTACTTCTGCGACCAATGCGACTTCGCGCGCCCGACGTTGGACTTCGCCGGCCGCGACATCGCCATCGGCCCCGCTGGCGTGACCATGGAGGTCTGCGGGCCTGCCGGCTGCGAATCGGTGCACACGCCGCAGCCGACGCCCTACGCCGCCTACAATCTCGTGGCCTCTTATGCCCTTTGCCGCGAGGTGGGCATTCCCACGGCCGATTTCCAGCGGGCCCAGGATGCTTTCAACCCGCGCAACGGGCGCCTGCAGCGTTACCGCCTCGGCGGTCGCGACGTGCTGCTGAATCTGGCGAAGAACCCCACGGGCTTCAATCAGAATCTGAAGATCGTAGAAGCTGACCAGGGCCCCAAGATGGTGGCCTTCTTCATCAACGACCAGGTGGCCGACGGCCATGATATCTCGTGGATTTGGGATATCGATTTCGAAGAGCTTGCCGGCCAGTCGGACACGGTGGTGTTCGCTGGCGGCTCCCGCGCCCACGACCTGGCGGTGCGCTTGAAGTACGCCGGCATCGAGGCGGCGGTGATCGAGAACATCGAAGACGCCTTCGATCGTCTGGGCGCGCTGACGGCGGCCGGCGCGCTGCCGTCGGATGCCGCCGTGTATGCCATTGCGAACTATACGGCGTTGCCGCCGGTACATGCTGCGCTGAACGCCATGGAAGCCGCCGAAGCCCCCGAGGCCCCTGAAGCCGTCGAAGCCGCCGCCTGCATTGCCGTTGCGCCGCCAACGCCACGTCCCGACGATCCTGCTCAGGCACCGGCGTCGGAAGGGAAGAACGCGGAACCGGGGAATGCCGCTGCGGCCCTTTCCGAGCCGCCGGTGGTCATCGCCCATATGCTGCCCGACCTGCTGAACCTCTATGGCGACGGTGGCAACGTGCGCATCTTGGAACAGCGCCTGCGCTGGCGTGGCATCCCCGTGGAAGTGCGCCGCATCCAGCACGGAGAGGCGGTGGACTTCTCCCAGGTCGACCTCGTTTTCATGGGCGGCGGCCCCGACCGCGAGCAGAAGCTTGCCAGCGAGCAGCTGCTGGCGATGCGCGACGAGCTGGCCGCCTATGTGGAAGGAGACGGCCCGCTGCTCGCCATCTGCGGCGGCTACCAGATTCTCGGCCGCCAGTGGCTGTGGGGCGACGAGCTCGTGCCCGGCCTCGGCCTCATCGACATGGAGACCCGCCGCCCCGGCACATCTGCCGACCGTCTCATCGACAACATGGTGCTGGAATCTCCCCTGGCCACGCACCCCGTCGTGGGCTATGAGAACCACGCCGGCCGCACCTACTTGGGCGAGGGCGTCGAGGGCTTCGGCCGCGTCGTGTCCTCCTGCGGCCACGGCAACAACGATGACGATCGCGTGGAGGGCGCCCGCTACAAGAACGTTGTGGGCACCTATTCCCACGGGCCGCTGCTTTCTAAGAATCCGGAAGTGGCCGACTGGCTGCTCGCCCGCGCTCTCGAACGCCGTGCGGAGCGCACCGGAACCCCGGCCGCCGATCTCGCTCCTCTTGATGATAGCGCCGAGCTCGCCGCCAACGCCTCCATGGTCAAGCGCCTGTCGTAGGAGACGCTTCAATGCTGACGCTCCTGCTCGGCGCATCCGTGGCGAAGTTGTGGGCAATCTGCCGTTCTCCTATGGCTTTTCACTGGTAATGGGGCCCATTTTGTTGCGCCGTTCGGCAATTCTTTGCCAAAATGTTACTTCGAATTGAGCAATTCTTGGTTTTGCGGTGCTGCACGGCTTGCGGTTCTGCTCGCCAAGGAACACGAACCACGAAAGCGAGACCTTCCAGGATGGCCGAAACTCCAGGCAAGAACAATCCCCGCGCCCAGCACGCGTCCCAGCCGGTGGGGAAGTCGAACAATCCGAGGCATTCGCAGCCTGTCGGCGCCAACAACCCCCGCAACTCCCAGCCCATAGGGAAGGTGACGAACAACCCCCGTCATTCTCAGCCGGTGGGGTCGAATAACCCGCGCCATTCTCAGCCCGTCGGCTCGAACAACCCGCGGCACTCCCAGCCGCTTCCCAAGCAGCCTGCCCTCGAGGGAACGGTGGCCGATGCTATGCCGGTGCTGCCTCCCATGGCCGAGCCCAACCCCTATTCCCGCGGGGCTACGGGCGACGACTACGCGAAGGATCGACGCCGCAAGAAGCGCCGCCGCATTTTGCTCGGCGTGCTGGCCTTTGTGCTCGTGGGCGTCCTCGGGGCCACGGGGGCTGCCTGGGCCTATATCTCCGGCATCGAGCAGGAGATGAACGAGGACATCACCCCCGAGGTCGTGGAAGCCTTGGAGGCGCCGGCCGAGTACGACGGCGGCACCTTCTACATGCTGCTCATGGGTACGGACAAATCGGCCTACCGCGAGCAGTCGGCCCAGTACGCCGGCGACACGTTCCGCTCCGACTCCATGATCCTCACCCGGGTCGATCCACAGAACAAGAAGGTCACCATGGTGTCGATGCACCGCGATACCGAGATCGAGATCGAGGGCTATGGCCTGCAGAAGCTGAACGCCTCCTACGCCATCGGCGGTCCGGCGCTCGCCATCAAGACGGTCTCCCAGATGGCCGGCGTGCCCATCTCCCACTACGCCGAGATCAACTTCGACGGCTTCGAGGATGTCGTCGATGCCCTGGGCGGCGTGGAAGTGGACGTGCCCATGGAGATCAACGACGACGAGGCCGGCGGACATGTGGACGCGGGCGAGCAGACGCTTTCCGGCGAAGAGGCGCTCATCCTGTGCCGTTCGCGCCACTCCTATGACGAGTACGGCGACGGCGACCGCTACCGCGCGGCCAACCAGCGCTTGGTGCTCGGCGCCATCGCCAAGAAGATCCTCTCGGCCGATCCCGCCACCATGGCCAACACCATTAGCGCGCTTTCCCAGTACATCACCACCGACTTCAAGGTGGGCGACATCGTGGCGCTGGCCACCTCCATGCAGGGCATCGACCCGTCTAAGGACATTTATTCGGCCATGGAGCCGACGATCAGCGAGTATAAGAACGACACGTGGTACGAGCAGCTTGACGTGGCGGCGTGGAACACCATGATGGGCCGCGTGCGCGAGGGCTTGCCGCCCACCGAGGCTGACGAGGTGGACGAGTTGAACGGCACCGTGCTCGCTAGCGTTGGCGACGGCAAGGCGGCCGCCAGCGACAGCGAGGGCGTTCAGGGCGCAAACGGCACGCAGCGCCAGACCTTCGGCGAGACGCGCACGGGCATCGTTACTATCAAGAACGGCAACGGCATCAACGGCGTGGGCGCCGAGGCGCTCGAGCGCATCAAACCGCTCGGGTATACCGCCGACGCCTCCAACGCAAACAGCTTCAGCTACGAGGAGACCGTGGTCGTCTTCGATACGCCCGATCAGCGTGTTTACGCCGAGGAGCTCATCGACGCCCTCGGCTGCGGCCGCGCCGTGCAGAACACCGACGGCGAGTACGTCTACGACGGCGACTTCCTCATCCTGATCGGTAGTGATTGGCACTAGGAAGCCGTGCATCTCATCAACCGAAAGGGCCCCGCATTGGGGCCCTTTTGCGAACAAAGGAGTCCCATGCGATTTGTTTCGTGGAATGTGAACGGCATTCGTGCTGTGCTGAAGAAGAACTTCCTGGAAGTGTTCGACGCCTTCGACGCGGACATCTTCGCCATTCAGGAGACGAAGTGCCAGGTCGGCCAGGTGGAGCTGGACTTGCCGGGCTACCACCAGTACTGGAGCGCCGCCGAGAAGAAGGGCTACTCGGGCACGGCGGTGCTCAGCCGCGAGGAGCCGCTGCGCGTGCTGCACGGTTTGGGCAACGAGTACCTGGACGCCGAGGGGCGCATCGTGGCCTGCGAGTTCCCCCAGTTCTGGTTCGTGAATGTGTACACGCCGAACTCCCAGATGGAACTGGCGCGCATCGATCATCGCATGGAATGGGACGACGCCTTCCGCGACTTCTGCAAGGGGCTCGAGGCCGGCGTGCTGCCCGACGGCACCTCCAGCGATCCGAAGCCGGTGGTGATGTGCGGCGACTTCAACGTGGCCCACGAGGAGATCGACCTGAAGAACCCGGGCCCCAACCGCGGGGCATCGGGCTTCTCCGATGAGGAGCGCGGGAAGTTCACCGAGCTGGTGGACGCCGGTTTCACCGACACGTTCCGTTTGCTGCACCCGGACGAGACGGGCCGCTACAGCTGGTGGAGCTACCGATTTCGTGCCCGCTCGACGAACGCGGGATGGCGCATCGACTATTTCCTCGTGAGCGATGAGCTGCGCGATAAGGTGGTGGCCGCGAGCATCTACGACGACGTGGAGGGCTCCGACCACTGCCCGGTCGGCCTCGAGCTGGATATATAAATGCTGAAGATAACCGTCGTTGCCGTGGGCAAGCTGAAGGAGAAGTTCTGGACGGCGGCCTGCGACGAGTATCTGAAGCGACTGCGCCCCTACGCGAAAGTGACCGTGGCCGAGATTCCCGATGTCGATCCGGCCCGCGCCGGCGGCGTGGAGGCGGCCCGCGAGCGCGAGGGCGCAGGCATTCTGGCGGCGGTGCCGGAAGGCGCGCACGTCATCCTCATGGCCATCGAGGGAAAGCAGCGCTCAAGCGTCGATTTCTCCCGCCACCTGGACGATTTGGCCCTGCGCGGCGCAAGCGAGCTCGCCTTCGTCATCGGCGGTTCCGACGGCGTGAGCGATGCGGTGCGAGCCCGTGCCGACGAGACGTTCTCCTTCGGTCCTGTCACCCTGCCCCACAACCTGGCCCGCGTCGTGCTGCTCGAGCAAATTTACCGCGCCTTCAAAATCTCCCGCGGCGAGCCCTATCACAAATAGGTCGCGCTTCGACGTCCAGTCAAAAGTGGGGGAGCGTTGTGCCCAATGTTGGGCAGAAGACCGCAAGGCCTCTTCCTATACTGGCCTCATTCGCCAAGAGGGGGCGCAATCACGAGGGATCGTCCTCCTCTTGCAGCGACCCGGCGCCGCAATGCGCGTCGCCGCTCTTACGAGAGAAAGAGGAGGAGTATGGAAGAGAAAGAGCAATTCGCTCCCACCGAGATTGTGAAGGACGGCAAGGTCACCCGCCGCACCTTCGTGAAGGGCGCGGGCTGGCTGACCATCACGTCCGCCATCGGCGCGAGCGCCCTTGGCTGCGCGCCGTCTCAGCAGGCCGCCGAGGAAGAGCCTCTGGCCGAGACCGGCCCGGTGACCGATCCCGAGGAGGGCTTCACCTACAAGAGCGCCTGCTGCTCGGTGAACTGCACCTCGCGCTGCCACCTGCGCGCCCGCGTGAAGGACGACAAGATCTACACCGTCACTCCCGGTCAGATGCCTGGTCGCGATGACTATGCCAACTGCTGCCTGCGCTCCATCGGCCTGGGCACGCGCACCCACGACGAGAATGTGCGCGTCATGCACCCCATGAAGCGCACCGGCGAGCGCGGCAGCGGCGAGTTCGAGCAGATCACCTGGGAGCAGGCCATCGACGAGATCGCCGAGCGCATGGAGGCCACCAAGGCGCAGTACGGCCCTAAAGCCTGCGGTTTCTACTCGTTCACGGGCAACCTGTCGAAGCTCTCCTGGGAGGCGCCCACCCGCTTTGCCGGCACCTACGGCGCCACCGCTTTCGACATCGAGGGCATCATGGGCGACCACGGCGCCACCATGGGCATGACGCTCTGCTTCGGTCAGGGCCGCGGCGCCCACGACACGCGCGACTATATGAACTCGAACATGGTGGTGCTCTGGGGCCGCAACGTGGCCGACACCCACACTTCCGAGTTCCGCTACCTCGTGAAGGCTCGCGAGAACGGCGCCAAGATCGTCGTGGTGGATCCGCGCCTGTGCTCCACGGCGGCCATCGCCGATCAGTGGATCCCCATCAAGGCCCAGACCGATCCGGCTCTGGCCCTCGGCATGATGAACGTCATCATCAGCAAGGACCTGCATGCCAAGGATTGGCTCGTCGCGAATTCTGTGGCGCCCTTCCTCGTGCGCGAGTCCGACGGCGCCCTCTTGCGCGACGGCGAGGGCGAGGACGCCGCCTGGATGGTGTGGGATACGGCCGCGAACAAGGCCGTGCCCAACACCACCGAGGGCGTGACGGCCGCGCTTTCCGGCACCTTCGAGGTGAACGGCGAGACCTGCCGCACCGCCTTCGACCGCCTGTGCGACGAGGTGTCCAAGTACACGCTCGAGTACACTTCCGAGATCACCGGTCTCGACCCCGAGGTCATCGAGAACTTCGCCATGGAGTACATCAACGCCCAGCCGGCCGGCATCCGCATGGGCCAGGGCATGCAGCGCGTCTACAACTCCCATTCGCCCTTCCGCACCGTGGCCACGCTGGCCGCTGTGGCCGGTTACATCGGCGTGGAAGGCGGCGGCGCGTCCCACGCGGGCGGCACGGCGTCCATCCGCTCGACCCCCGGCATCACCATCCCGGCGTTCAACTACGACGAGTGGGCGAACACCGGCGCCAACGAGGTGAACATGGTGAAGAGCTCGACGCTCTACGACCAAATCATCACCAAGCAGCCCAACCCCATCGACTTCATGTGGTTCGCCAACTCGAACTTCATCAACATGAGCCCCGATGCCAACAAGATCATCAATGAGGTGCTGCCCAACATCTCCACCATCGTGACGGTGGATCCCTACTGGACCTGGACGGCGAAGTACTCCGACTACGTGCTGCCGGCCTGCAACTACTGGGAGAAGTGGGACTTCCTCGATCGCTCGCCCTGGGTGTTCTTCCAGAGCCCGGCCGTGACGCCGGCCGGCGAGAGCAAGTCCGACGTCGAGATCATGTCCCTGCTCGCTGCCAAGGTGGGTTTGGGCGACTTGTGGAACAAGACCGATGAGGAGTGGGTGCGCAGCTTCGTGAACGAGGAGCACCCAGCTTGGGAGGGCTTCGATTTCGACAAGGCTGTGGAAGAGGGCATCTGGGGCCGCCCCGACGGCATCTACGACTCCCAGATCGTCTTCGCCGACGGCGTGTTCCCCACGCCCTCCACGAAGTTCACCTTCTACAACGACGACTTGGTGGAGTTCGAGGAGGAAGTGCCCTGCTACAAGCCGATGCTGGAAGACCCGAAGGGGCCGCTCGGCGAGAAGTACCCGCTCGTGTTTCTGCAGTACCACGACCGCATGAATGTGCACACCCAGCACATCGGCATTCCGGCCCTGGCGGGCATCCAGGACGAGCCGTTGCTGGAGATGAACCCGGTCGATGCCGAGGCTCGCGGCATTGTCGACGGCGATGTGGTGAGCATCACCAATGATCGCGGCGCCTGCAAGATGAAGGTGTTCGTCACCGAGGGCATCGTGCCCGGCACGGTGGCCACCCAGAGCGGCTGGACGCCCGACTACACCATCGAGGGCAACTACCAGACGCTGACCCACTTGACGTTGAACCCCACAGAAGAGCACATTTCCCAGACCTGCACGGCGTTCTATGACGTGCTGGTGGAAGTAGAGAAGGCGTAGGTGTACTCATGGCTAAGCAATATGGAATGGTGATCGACACGACCCGCTGCATGGGCTGCCAGACCTGCGCAGTCGCCTGCAAGGTATCCAACGATGTGCCCGGCGAGCTGTACTGGGCCCATGTGGAAGGGCTCGAGGGCGATCTGTACCGCCCCACGGGCACGTTCCCGAAGGTGAAGATGAACTTCCGCCCCACCTTGTGCAACCACTGTGCCGAGCCGGCTTGTGTGGCCAATTGCCCCACCGGCGCCATGGCCAAGCGCGAGGACAACGGCGCTGTGGTGGTCGACCAGGACGTGTGCATCGGATGCGGCACCTGCGTGAACTCGTGCCCCTACGAGGTGCCGCAGATCGACGAAGAGGCCGGCGTGTCCTCGAAGTGCACCCTGTGCTTCGATCGCCTGGACAACGACCATCGTCCCTGGTGCGTGCAGGCCTGCCCGGCCGAGGCCCGCATCGTCGGTGATTTGAACGATCCGGAAAGCGAAGTGGCGAAGTACATCGCCGAGAAGGGCGCGAAACCCTACTTGGAGGAGAACGGTACGACGCCTTCGGTCTACTACGTGTAAGCCCTCCCTCCCCCAGGGGCAGCGACAGAGCGTCGCTGCCCCTTTTCGCATAGGGGGAAGGGGCTTTGGTACAATGAGATCGCGACCGAGGGGGATCGGGCGCGAGAGGGAGGGAACATGACCTGGACGGGAAAAAACGAGGTGCTCGACGAGGTTATCAGCCGTATCGAGCTTGAGCGCATGCTCGATGAGGCGGGAGCCACCTATACGTCCCGGCGCATTCCGGCCGGTGCCATGGTGTTTTGGAGCGGCGAGCCGGACGGCAACCACTACTATGTAGAAAACGGCTCGGTGGAGCTCTACGGTGTTGATGCCGCAGGACGCAAGAAAGTCATCGACCGCTATGGCCCCGGCATGTTCTTCGGGTTCCATATTCTGCGCGATACCAATCTGACGATGTCGACGGCGCAGTGTTTGGAGGACAGCCGTATTCTGGCCATTCCCAAGGAGTCGTTCTTCAAACTGCTGCGCGGCGGCTCGGAATTTTCCGAATACTGCGTACGTTACTTGTTCGGACTTTTGTCCATGCAGACCAATGAGATGCTGAACCAGTCGTTCTATGTGACAGCCCAGCGGGTACCCATGCTGCTCGCCAAGTTGGCGACCGAGCGTCTTGCCGAAGGAGAGGAGCAGCGAGCCGTGGTGCTGCCCTATAGCAATAACGATATTGCAGATATGCTCGGCGTGAGCCGCAACTCGGTCACCTCGGTCATCTCGCGTTTGCAGGCCCAGGGGGTCATCGAGAAGCAGCGCAACGCCATTCGCATCGTCGACGTGCAGCGTCTCGTCGAGATTGCCCGGCTCGAGCAGGAGTAGGACGCTATGGGCCGGCAACTTGCCCCGCTGTTTCTCGCCGCCTTTCTCGCTTATGGCTATAACAACATCTTCATGACGCTGACGCCCTCTTTTGTGGTGGATGCGGGAGGGACGCTGGCGGAAGCGGGGCTTCAGAACAGCGTGTATCTGGCTGCGGCGGTACTTTTGCGCTTCGCCTTCGGCCCGGCGGCGGATCGGTGGGGTACAAAGCCGGTTATGCTCGTGGGCCTCGCGTCGTTTGTGGTTGGGGGCGCTCTGTTTCCGCTGTGCACTGAGTTCTGGCAGGTGCTTTTGGCGCGCTGCGTGCAGGCGGTCGGCCTTGCTTCATTCTGGTCGTCGGCTACGGCCACTGTGTCGGAAGCGGCGCCGCCTGAGGCTCGAGGTCGTTGGCTCGGCTGGTACCGCCTGACGACCTCCGCTTCGCTTCTGCTAGGGCCGCTTGTGGCGTTCGGCTTAGTGGAGGCCGTCGGGTTCGCTGCATGCTTCTGGGCACTTTCCGGATGCTCCGTCGTTGCTCTGGTTTGCGTTGGCGTCATGAGGCCCGTGCGACGGCGGCGCGAGCAGCCCGAGGCAAGACGATTCCGCGCAAAGGGCTCGCTTTCTTTGCCTGGGGTCGTCGGCATGACGGTAGTAGGGACGTTCGTTGCCGCCATGGGGTATGGCCTGTTGTTCAGCTTCGGGGGTACCTTTGCCTCGGCTGCCGGGATGATCGGGAACGAGGGATGGTACTTCACGCTTGTCGGGCTCGGGGGCCTTGCGGCCAACCCCGTTGCCGGCATCCTCTGCGATCGCCGCGATGCACGCTGGTTGCTCGGCGCGCATCTACTGCTTATGGGAGCGGGCGTCGGGCTTTTCGCCGCGGCAGCTTCGTCCTTGCCAGTCCTTATCGCTTCGGGCCTGTGCGTTGGCTACGGCTATGCGGGTGCCATGGTGTGCGCTCAGGCTATGATTGCTCGCAAAGTGGCCGAAAAGCGTCAGGCGACGGCGCTTGCCCTACAGCAGAACGCCATCGACATTGGTATCGCCTCCGCAAGCGCCCTCTACGGGGCCGCATTCTCCGCCTTTGGAGCCGCTGCCACCGGGCCCTTCGTTTGCCAGGCGGTCCTTATTGCGCTCGCTGGGCTGCTGCTGGTGAGGCGTTGCGCGCCGCAGCCCCGATGACTGGTTTGTCGGTAGCTACTTTTCCACGACCTTCACGGTCACCTCGGCCGGCGCGGGCAGCTCGGCGGTGCAGTGGGGGCAGCGGGTGGCGCCCACGTTCACTTCCTCCAGGCAGAACGGGCAGGTGGGGGCGTGCTCGATGACCTCCTCGCCCTTGGCGTTCTTGCGGAAGGGGAGCTTCGCCGTGCCGTCCTTCATCTTGTTGAAGGCCTTCACGATCATGAACACCACCCAGGCCACGATGAGGAAGTTGATGATAGCGCTGATGAAGGCCCCGAAGTCGATGCCGTTCTCGGTGCCGGGCACGGGGATGGTAAGGCCCGCCACGTCGGTGCCGGCGCCTCCCGTGATGAGCTTGATGAACGGGTTGATGATGTCGTCGGTCAGCGACGTGACGATGGCCGTGAACGCCGCGCCGATGATGATGCCGACGGCCATATCGATCACGTTGCCGCGGTTGATGAACTCCTTGAACTCGGCGATTAGGTTCTTCATGGTCGGTCCCTTCCCGTGGTAGGTCTCATAACGGCTCCATTATCCCCCTTTGCGGTCGTCCACTGCGTAACGCTCCGTTAATGGTTGCGCCTCGTTCTGGCTACCGGGCACGCGTTTTGGGAAGAAGGTGGAAAGGCCCCATCCTGCACTTTATCTAAGTAAAGTGGTGATATAATCCCCCTGTTGAACGGGGGATTCCCGGTGGGCTGGCGTGTTGGGCGCAAGAGCCGCAGATGTTGGCAGGGGCAGGCGCCTGCCGACGCGGGTTTTTCGATGCAGCTCGTTGGGCGAGATCTCCCTTGAGCTACCAGGCAGAAAGGTGCGACATGGCAGAGGAACTGGTAATTAATGCTCCCATCGAGGAACGCTACGTCGACTACAATGGTCACAAGACCTACGTGAAGATCGTGGGTGAGCGCAAGGACAACGGGAAGAAGCCGCTGCTGGTGCTCCATGGCGGTCCGGGCGACTGCCACAACTACCTGCTCGACCTTGCCCGCATCGCCGACAAGTACGATCGGCAGGTTATTTTCTACGACCAGATCGGCTGCGGTAAGTCCATGGTGGAGAACATGGGCGAGGACTACTACACCTACGATCTGTGGATAAACGAGTACTACGCCGTATGCGAGGCGCTCGGTCTCGACGACTTCCATCTGTTCGGCAACTCCTGGGGCGGCATGCTGGGCATGCTGTGCATGATGAAGGACGACAAGGGCGTGAACTCGTTTGTCATCAACTCCTCCCCGGTGCTCATCCAGTCGTGGCTCGATGCCGCCAACCACCTGATTACGTTCCTGCCGCTGGAGATGCAGAACGCGCTCGCCGAGGCCGAGGCCACGGGCAACTACGAGACGGTGCAGGCCAAGGCGGCCTTCGACGAGTACTACAAGCGCCATGTGTGCGGCATGTACGAGAAGGACTACCCCCAGCATCTCATCGACTCGTTCAGCGCCGTGGGCGAGTGCTACATGATCATGCAGGGCGCCTCCGAGTTCGTGGTGACCGGCAAAATGCGCGATTGGGATATCCGCGAGGGCGTGAAGGACATCAAGGTGCCCTGCATGGCCCTTTCCGGTACTGACGATGAGGGCACCCCGTGGGTCATCAAAGAGGGCGTCGACCTGATTCCCGGCTGCGAATGGACGCTCATCCAGGGTGCGCCGCACATCTGCTCCATTACCCATCCCGACGAGACCTGCGCGGCGGTGGAGGGCTTCATTTCCCGCTTCGACTAGTTTTAGCTTACAGGGCTTAACGGTTGCGGCCGTCCTTCGGGGCGGCCGTTTCTCTATCGGGCCAGCGGCGGGACAACGGGGACGTAGCTTGTTGTCCCACAGCGGGGCCTTCGGCGGCGGGGCTGCCTGCGGTGCCCCCGGCAGTGGGATCGTCGTCGGTGGTCTATTCCTGGCCGAGACGGCCTTTGCTCGTTCCGTTGTCCTTCCGGCACCGCGAGATGCCCACCGTCGTGATAACATGGCGCCAACCGTTTACAAGGAGTTACGACAACCGTGGATACAGCGAAAATCGAAGCAGGCGTGCGCCTGATTTTGGAAGGCGTCGGGGAAGATCCCGAGCGCGAGGGGCTGCGGGAGACGCCGGCGCGCGTGGCCCGTATGTACGAGGAAGTGCTGGGCGGCCTGGAAGAGGATCCGTCGCGGCATTTCGACGTGACCTTCGACGAGGGCCACGAGGAAATCGTGCTGGTGGGCGACATCCCCTTCTTCAGCATGTGCGAGCATCATCTGGCGCCGTTCTTCGGGCGGGCGCACGTGGCCTACATCCCCGGCGCGGACGGGCGCATCTGCGGCATCTCGAAGCTGGCGCGGCTCGTGGACGGCTTCGCCAAGCGCCCCCAGGTGCAGGAACGTCTGACCGGCCAGATTGCCGACACGCTGATGGAGGCGCTGCATCCGGCAGGCGTCATCGTGGTGCTTGAGGCCGAGCATATGTGCATGTCCATGCGCGGCGTGAAGAAGCCGGGCGCGAAAACGACCACCCGAGCCGTGCGCGGCTGCTTCGAAACCGACGCCGCCGCCCGCGCCGAAGCTCTGTCGCTGATTTTCCGCCACTAAAGCGATGCCCGTTTCGCTGCGGGCGAGCATGAAGCATCTGCCCGCGCCAGCCTAAGCGGGCGCAAGCGAGTTGAAGGATTCCGTCCCCACTAGAAAGAAGGTTCCCATGAAGTGCGTCATCTCCGTCCTCGGCAAGGACCGCTCCGGCGTGGTGGCTGCCATCGCCACGACGCTGGCCGACTGCGGCGCCAACATCGACGACATCTCCCAGACGATTCTCGGCGAGGGCCGCATGTTCTCCATGACCATGATGGTGACGCTGGATCCTGCCGTCGCCGACTTCAACACCGTGCAGGAGCGCCTGGCCGCCGACGGCGAGCGCCTGTCCATGCAGGTTCTCATCCAACGCGAGGACGTCTTCCAGGCGATGTACGAGATTTAGGCAACACCGCGCTTAGCCCCCGATGCCTTTTGCGCGTCAGGGAAAGGGCGTGGTTGGTGGCATTCCCGCTTGACTGATCGAGTAGAATGAAAGTCCAATGAAAGGAGGAGCTTTATGGCGCATGTCGTCGACGTGGCAGCGTATATTCTCGAGTGTCTCGGAAGTGTTTCAACCATGAAGCTCCAGAAGCTGACTTTTTATAGCCAGGCGTATTATCTGGTTGAGCATGGAACGCCGCTTTTCCCCGAAGAGTTTGAGGCATGGGCAAATGGGCCCGTGGCTCCAGATTTGTTCAAGAGGCATAAAGGCGAATTCGTAGTTTCGCGCGGCTTTTTCGGTCCTTTGTTGGAGCACGCTCTTACAGAATACGAATACGCGGCGATCGACCATGTCGTTGGTTGCCTGAAGAACTGGACGGGAGCCAGTCTCAGCGAATTGACTCATAGCGAAGCTCCGTGGCTTAATGCTCGCAGTGGGCTAGCGCCCAATGCGCGATCGAAAAGGCCCATTGCTATCGGCTGCATGAAGGCCTATTACGAGACGAGGCCGGCTGACAACCCGGTGTTCGCATGAGCGCAAATTGGATTTCGAAAACCAAGGTAGGAAAAGCGGGGGAGGCATTGACTTCCCCGCTTTCTTCTTCCGGGGATCGTGCGACTGCGCTCGAGGTTGTGAATTACTGGAGAGGGATTCACGCCGAGGCGCTCCAGCGAGCCTTCGGGGATATAGAGGGCCTGAACGCGGTCGGCTCCGACGTGCTTATTGCGGGGCGAATCAAGAAGCTGCCGACGATTGTCGATAAGCTCGGAAGGCCGGACGCTCCCTCCGATCTTCAGACGATGTACGACATTGCGGGATGCCGACTGGTGGTGCCCGATCTAGCGACACTTGAGCGTGTCTATAGCGAGATCGCTTGCCTGCCTGCATTCGATGCTCCGAAAACGAAGCGCCATGATTACATTGCATACCCTCGTCCGAGTGGCTATCGCGGAAAACATGCGATCTTGCATTATTGCGATCTGAAATGCGGCCATAAGCTGTTTGTTGAGGTTCAGCTGCGGACGGTGCTTCAACATGCTTGGGCAACAGCAGTGGAGATGCACGATGTGGCTGTGAAAAGTCGGTTGAAATTCAATGAGATCGATAACCCTGCTGGACGGTTTTTCAAGAAGGCGGCTGTGCTTATTGCCCAACTAGAAGAACAGGGAGAAATTGACGCGAGCGCTATTCGAGGTCTCGCCGACGGGAGGCCGGAGTTGTCTTATGCCATTGAGGCAAAGGAAACGCTTAAAGCCGCCAGTAACGCCGTCTACTTTCTCTCCGACGATGCGAATAGGGATGTCGCCGACTACTATCTCGTTGACCTCGTCGCGGACGAGCAAACGCTCGAGCTTACACCGCTTGATTCCATAGCGGCCCTTTCTCGATATTTCGAAGAGGAGGGCGCCGACCGCGACGGTAGCCGTGATCTGGTCCTTACAAAAGGAGCTTCCAAGGAAAACCTCGCGAAGCTGTATCCCAATTACTTTGGCGATATTTCCGAGTTCCTCAAACTCATCGAAAAGCATTTGGACGCGTTTGCGTAAGAAAGGCAGGAAGATGGCCGCGTCGACTTCGCCTGCATGCGCCCGCTCGTCTACGATTCCACCCGCCGCATCTACCGCGTGGTAGGCGAAGAGGTCGGCGGCGCCTGGGAAGCCGGCAAAGCGCTGATGTAGGACGGCAGTTTATGGGAAACTATACTGCTGCGCGAATGAGAAACAGCGAAACGGGCGCTCCGTTCAACGATGGGGCGCCTTTGTATTCATGGCCGCATAGGGTCTTAAGATTGCCTCGCTCTCTGCGCGCTGTTAATTATGGGTGCTGCTCATGCGCTGGTAGAAATCCTTGGGGATGCGGCGGTGGCCGAAGTCCCTGACTCGATGCTGCCTTCGGTGCCTCGGAATATGATGCGGCAGGTGGCGCGGGCGCCTTGGGCGACGCGGGGCTGGTAATGGTATGACGACCAAGTGTCGAACTCGTACTTGAGCATGCTGGCACTAACGCGCTCGGCGATAAGCGCCGTAAGGGCGCGGCAGGTGCTCGCGACGGCCGCTTCGAAACCATCGTCCTCGGGGAAGGCGTAGGCGAGAAGATAGACGTCTTCAACGAGGGAATCGGGATCCATAGAGAGCCCTTCAACATTAGTGATTGCGTCAACCGCCGCTCTCAGGCGTGCGTCATCAACGGCCATCGATGATCTCCCTCAACGCATCTTTGCGTCGATTGAAGGAGGCGAGCGCCTCCTTTTTAAGCTTGCTGTTCGTTGCGGGCTTGTCGGTAGCGCGCGCTTAAATGGGTATGTAAATGTGTAATTAACTGGTTGGCATTGATTTAGGAACGGGCAGGTTTGGTTGGTTCTTCGGGCCATCCCGTTTTTCGAGCATCATGGGTTTGCTTGGCGGATTGCTGTCGGTTAAGCGTTAGAATAGTCGGCAATCAGTGGCGGCTCCAAGGCGACAGGGACGGAAGATGACCCGAATTTACACGTGCAATGTGCCCATTGAGGCGGATCTGGTGGATGCGTTCTGCTGGCTGCAGAAGGGGTTCACCGACCAGTTCGTCTACTACGACAAGCAGAACCCGACCCGCTATATGGGACTCGGCCGCTGCATCGCGCTGCCCAGTTTGCGCGATGTGGAATACGAGTACGGCGAGGGCAGCTCGCTGCACGAGGTCGCGACTGGTGAGGCTGCTAGCGAGGTCGCCGGTGGGGCTGGCGCCGACCAGCCGCCGGTGTTCTTCTCGTTCAATCGCTTCGACGCCACCAATCCCGCGCCGGCCGACGAGCTGATGGCCTCCTTCCCCCGGCTGCGCTTCATGCTGCCGGAAATCGTGCTCATCGAGAACGAGCGCGGCCGCTTCTTGCAGGTGAACTCGCTCGGTCCGGTGTATCCCGGGCGCGTGGCTCGCTTCACGCGCATGGTGGCCGCTGCACCGCCCCGCCAACGCGCGGTCATTCCATTTTCCCTCGAGCCCGATTCTCGCGAGGCCTGGGACGAGGCCATGGGTGCGGCGCTTGCGGCCATTGGGGAGGGCCGCGTGTCGAAAGTGGTGCTCTCGCGCCGGTTGCGCCTTCTGGCTGAGCACCCCTTCTCGTCGAAAGACTTGCTCGTGAACCTTATCGATGGCGACGCGCGGGGCACGGTGCTGCTGTACCGCTACGCCGACGTGTTCTTCTGCGGCTGCACGCCGGAGCTGCTCGTGCGCAAACGCGGCGATGCTGTGGCGTCGATGTGCCTTGCGGGAACGTGCCCGACGGGGGCCACCTCGGCGGAATCGGATGCGCTGGCGGAGGCGCTCATGGCTGACGGGAAGAACCGCGCCGAGCACGATTATGTGGTGCGGCTCATCCGCAGCGTGCTCGACCGTGTCTGCTACGACGTGGATGTGCCCGCAGTGCCCGAGATCATGCGACTTGCCCATGTGCAGCACCTGTACACGCCGGCCCGCGCCCGTGTGCTCGCCGGCGTCACCCTGACCGACCTGATGGAAGACCTGCATCCCACGCCTGCCGTGGCCGGCACGCCGGTGGGCGAGGCGAAGATGCTGCTGCGGGCCATCGAGCCTTACAGCCGCGGCTTCTACGCGGGAGCCTGCGGCTTTGTGGACGGCGCCGGCGACGGCGAGTTCTCCGTGGCCTTGCGCACAGGGGTCTTCGACGGCGAGATGGGCTATGTCTACGGCGGTTGTGGCATCGTGGCGAGCAGCGACGCCGACGCCGAATATGCGGAGATCGACCTGAAGCTGCGCACCATCCTTTCCGCTTTCGGCGCGTAGCCTCTTGTCGTGCGGCTCTCCGGGGGCGTTTCGTGCGCTATCATGGACGGACGAAATTCGCGAAAGGAAGTGGCGATGCCCATAACGACGACTCATCAGCAGGATACCGCGCTGTTCGTGGCGGCGTTTTTTGACGAGATGGTGCGCTGGGGCGTGTGCGAGGTGGTGGTGAGCCCCGGCTCGCGGTCGACGGCCTTGGCCATGGCGGCCTACGAGCTGGAGCAGCGCCGACCCCAGGATCTGCGAGTTTACGTGGATATCGACGAGCGCGGGGCTGCTTTTCTCGGCCTGGGTCTTGCGAAGGCGAGCGGTCGCCCCGTGGCGCTCGTGTGCACCTCGGGCACGGCCTTGGCGAACTACTACCCGGCGGTTATCGAGGCGGAAACGTCCCGGGTGCCGCTCATCGTTCTGTCTGGCGACCGGCCCCCGCAGCTGCAGGGCCTCGGCGCGCCGCAGACCACCGATCAGCTGAAGGCCTATGGCGGTCACGTGCGCTCCTTCCGCGCCATGCCCACGCCGCGCGGCCGCGACCGCGATATCGCCTTCGCCCGCCAGGCGGCTCGCGAGGCGGTGCTCGCCGCGCTTGGCCCGACGGCTACGCTGGCTCCCTACCGAGAGCCGGCGCCGGTGAAGGAGGGGTTGCGCGAGCCCGTGGCGACCGGCGTGCATGAAGGGACGGATTCTGCGGTCGCGGCGGCTTCCCTCGGCAAGCATGCTGCTGTTTCAGCTGGCTCCGGGGCCGCCGCGCTGCCGAAGGACCCTGCTGCCACCATCGCGCTGCCGATGGATCCTGCTGCTACCGTCGCGATGCCGGCGAATTCTGCGATCGATGACGCTCCCGCCGATGCTCCTGCGTGGGATACTGCTGGCGACTTTGCGGCCGCAGCCGTTGAAGAGGCCGATTCTTTCCAGCCTGTCTTCTACAACGAGGCCGGCGACATCGTGAACTACGATCCAAACCTGCAGGTGGCTTCCCGCGCCTGCATGCACCTGGCCGGCCCCGTGCACGTGAACTTCCCCTTCGATGCCCCGCTCAAGCCCGATTTTGCCGGTGCTGACCTGCAGGCCATGCAGCGTGCCGCCCACGACTGCTTCGCTCTGGGCGCTCGCAACGCCAGTATCGCCGCGAAGGACGGCACCCTTCTCGATTTGGGCCCGCTCGTTGGCCCCGCAGGCACGCTGCCCCAGGCCAGCATCGAGGCCATCGAGCGCTTGCTGTGGAAGCGCCCCTCTTTGGTGCTCGCCGGCGAGGGCTCCTGCGAAACCGTGGCCGAAGCGGAGGAGATTCTCGCCTGGGCCCGCAAGCTGTCCTTGCCCGTGCTCGCCGATCCGCTGTCGGGCCTGCGCTCCATCGACGACCCGCTCATCATCGACAACTACGACAACCTCTGCGCGCGCGCCGATTGCCCCGTGCCCGAGGTGGTCATCCGCTTCGGTCGCTATCCTGTCTCGAAGAGCGCAACCGCCCTGCTTGAGAGGACGCGCCCCGTCTCCCTGGCCGTCGACATCGCTGAGACCCGCGACTTCAACGCGGCCACAGACGTGTTCGTGGGCACGACGCCCCTCGGGTTCGTGCGAAGCCCCTGGCGTGCCGAGGGTCGCAAGGCTCAGCACCGCTTCGCTGATGCCTGGGTCGCCCTCAACGACGAGGCGCGCCTGCGCATTCTCGCCGTGGAATGGGACGGCGTGGCCACCCACGATTCCGAGGCCACGGAAGGCGCCTACGTGCGCTCGCTTCTCGAGCTGGCGCCGGAAGGCTCGTGCCTCTTTTCGGCGAATTCCATGAGCATCCGTGCCGTGGACACCTTCTACGTAAAGGACGGAAAGCCCCTGGCTGTGATGGCCAATCGTGGACAGAACGGCATCGATGGCGTGGTTTCCACGGCGGTAGGCGCGGCGCAGCACTTCGCCCAGACGACGTTTCTCACCGGCGACTTCACGCTGCTGCACGACCTTTCCGGTTTGGCGCTCCAGCGCGAGATGCTGCTCCAGCGCCGTGGGCCGGAAGGAACCCCGTCGCTGGTCATCGTGCTGCTGAACAACAACGGCGGCGCCATCTTCGACATGCTGCCCCAGGCCTCCGCCGACCCGTACTTCGAGCGGCTGTTCCTCGCGCCCCAGGACGTGCGCTTCACCGAAGCCGCCGCCGCCTTCGGCATCCCCTCGGCCAGCGTGCACACGGTCGGCGCCTTCCGCAGCGCCTACGAGCAGTTCCTCGGCACGCCGGGCATAAGCCTCATCGAGGTCGCCCTGCCCCTACGCGGCGTCCGCGACCGCTACGCCCCCTATCAGCGATAACGCTTGTGGGTTCGGGTGAGTTGTGCGATGGCGGGACGATTACGGAGGGACGCGGTGGAACCGTGGTGAGATCTGCCGGTGAAGGGATGGCCCCCTGCATCCTTCTGCACGGGTTCGCTCAAACGCCTGCGTCGTGGGATGCGGTAGCGCAGCGGCTGCAGGCGGCCGGTCACCGCACCTATGCACCCGATTTGTACGAGTGCAAGGGCGACCTCAAGTTGCCAGACGTTGAGGAAACTTTGGAAGACGCGGAGGCGGGGGAAGGCGTGGAAGGCGTGGAAGGCGACGCGAATGCCAAAAACGTCTCCGGGGCGGTGCGCGACCCGCTGACCTCCCTCGATGCGGCGTGTGATCGGGCGGCGGCCATCGTGCGTTTGGTCGCGCAGGTCGATGCTGCGCCCGTGCTCGTCGGCTATTCCATGGGCGGCCGCATCGCCGCTGAAACCGTGGTGCGCTATCCCAATCTGCCGCTGGCCGGGCTTGTTTTAGAAAGCGCGGGGCTCGGGCCTGCCGACGAAGCCGCTCGGGCCGCCTTAGCCGAGCGCAATGGCGCCTGGGCTCAGCGGCTTCGCGATGAGGGCGTTGCGGCCTTCATGGACTGGTGGGAAACGCTGCCGTTGTTCGCCAGCCAGCGTGCGCTTCCCGCGGAAGCGCACGCCGCCATCCGAGCCGAGCGCACCTCCCGCGATGCAGAGCCTTTGGCCCGCTCTCTGGAAGCCTGGGGTGCTCACCATCAAGCTGCCGAAACGGTTACGCTTGGCGTCCTTGCCGACCTGGCCAACCGCGGCGTTCCGGTGCTCTACGTTGCCGGCGTCCTTGATGAGAAGTACTCCGCGGCAGCCGTCCGCGTCCGCGCTGCCGGCCTTCCCACAGAGCTCGTCCCCGATGCTGGCCACAACGCGCACCTCGAAGCCTCTTCCAATTTTGCGGGAATCGTTGAAGGCGTTCTCGCTGAAGATGTTCTTGATGGAGATGCCTTGGCGCGAAATGTGGCTTCAAAATCACGAAAGATCGGATACGGGGCCTAAAAGAGACCTTTCCGCGGCCTTTTTGGCTTAGAAATCACGAAAGATCGGGCGAAGAGCGCCAAAAAAGCCTCTCAGTAATACAAAAGCGCTCGTTTTCCCAGGTGGCGTATTACAAAAAAGTCTCTACTACTCCAATCTCGCCGATTTTTCGTGATTTTCAAGCCAAAAAGGAACTCGAAGTCGCGAAAGGGACTCAATGCCATCACGGCTTCCTGATATCTTCTAAGCTATGGCCGCGACAGTCGTGGCTGCAGCACCTTCTCGCCGCCTTTTCCAAATTATGACCCACAAACACACTTTATTGTGCTAAAGTGTCGGCCATGATTTTCGTTCGGGGACATAAAAGCGGCATGGACGCGGCGGCGCTCGCTGTGGCAAGCCAGCACATCGCCCAGCAGTCGTGCGATGCGGTGGCCTGCGCCCTCATGAGCGCGCACAAGGCGGCCCAGTGTTGCACCGACGCGGTCGAGCGTGCGCTGGCCAGTGCGCACAAGGCGGCTCAGTGTATCGCCGAGGCGGCCCGCGCTATCGCCAGTCAGCATGAGGTTCAGCAGTCCCTGCGCGAGGTCTCCCCACAATTCGAGTTCCGATACCAATAGCACACGGGTTTTCGCCCGTGGCTATTTTTTTTGTAGCCCCGGGCGAAAAGTCGTGTGCGCCATCGGACGTATCCGCGCAACGGAAGGAAAGTAGAAGGAAATGATCGCGAAAGTTCTCTTGGTAATTGCCTTTGTGGCCGTGGCTGTGGCGGTGGGCATCTACTGCCGCCGGCACACGGGCACCGTGGACGGCTTCATTCTGGGCGGCCGCAACGTCGGCCCGTGGATGAGCGCCTTCGCCTACGGCACGAGCTACTTCTCGGCTGTGGTATTCGTCGGCTACGCGGGCCAGTTCGGCTTCAAGTACGGTATCTCGGCCACCTGGGCCGGCATCGGCAACGCTATCATTGGCTCGCTGCTTGCCTGGTGGGTCTTGGGCCCCCGCACCCGCGAGATGACCCATCGCCTGCAGGCCTCCACCATGCCGGAGTTCTTCGGCAAGCGCTATAACTCCCGGGCGCTGCGCATTGCGGCGGCGGCCATCATCTTCGTGTTCCTCATCCCGTATACCGCCAGCGTCTACAATGGCCTGTCGCGCCTGTTCGGCATGGCCTTCGCGCTGCCCTACGATGTGTGCGTCATCGGCATGGCGGTGGTCACCTGCGTCTATGTGGTGCTCGGCGGGTACATGGCTACGGTTATGAACGACTTCATTCAGGGCATCGTCATGCTGCTCGGCATTATCGCTGTCATCGTGGCGGTCATCCTGAACAACGGCGGCTTCTCCGAGGCCATCATTTCGCTGTCGCAGATCCCCGCCGAGGGTTCGGCCATGCAAGGTCCCTTCGTCAGCTTCTTCGGGCCCGATCTGTTCAACCTGCTCGGTGTGGTCATCCTCACGTCGCTCGGCACCTGGGGTTTGCCGCAGATGGTGCAGAAGTTCTACGCCATCAAAACCGGTCCCGCCATCAAGCAGGGCGCCATCATCTCCACCATCTTCGCCTTCGTGGTGGCCGGCGGATCCTACTTCCTCGGTGGCTTCGGGCGCCTCTACGAGGGCCAGATCGAGTATGCCGCCAACGGCACGCCCATCTACGACTCCATCATCCCGACGATGCTGTCCACCTTGCCTGACGTGCTCATCGGCCTGGTCATCGTACTCGTCCTGTCGGCCTCCATGTCGACGCTCTCGTCGCTCGTGCTCACGTCGTCATCTACCCTGACCATCGACTTCATCAACGGCAATATCATCAAGAACATGTCCGAGAAGAAGCAGCTCATCTGGATGCGCGGCCTGCTCGTGGTGTTCATCGCCATCTCCGCGCTCATCGCGTTGTTCCAGTATCATTCCTCGGTGGTGTTCATCGCCCAGCTCATGGGCTACTCCTGGGGTGCGCTCGCCGGCTCGTTCCTCGGCCCCTTCCTGTGGGGCTTGTACTCCGGCCGTATCTCGAAGGCGAGCGTGTGGTGCTCGTTTGCCGTGGGCGTGGGGCTGACGGCCGTGAACATGGGCCTGGCCCTGTCCGGTGGCACGCCGCTTATCGCGAGCCCCATCAACTGCGGTGCGCTGTGCATGATCCTTTCGCTCGTGATTGTGCCGGTGGTGAGCCTGTTTACGCCAGCGGTGCCTTTCCAGATTAAGCCGCCGACCCCGGAAAGCGCCATCGACCGCGAATACGACCGCGAACTCGCCCAAGAGGAACTGGAAAGCGCCACCGCAAGCGCCGCCGCCGACGTGTAAGTGCGGAAAGTCACAACTGGAGACGAGAAACCTGGAAAGTCCCGCGTGATCGCGGGACTTTTCTCTGACCAACTCGGATATACTTAACGAGTTCTGTCACCAGAAGGCCGGGGGCAGGGCACCGATGCCGATCGCTTGCGGTGTCATGCCCTCGGCCTCTTGAGGAAGGAAGGTCATGGAAGGGTTCGAACTCATTGCCACGGGCCTGTGGTCCATCGTGCCGCCGATTCTGGCACTGGTCCTGGCGCTCATCACCAAGGAGGTGTATTCGTCGCTGACCATCGGTGTGTTCATGGGCATGATCATCTACCAGTTCACGCTGAACGGCGCCGGTGGCGAGCAGCTCGTCGCCTCGTTCACCATGGTGCCCCAAATGATGGCCGAGCAGATAGCCGGCAACGGGGCGCTGCTTTTGTTCCTTGCGCTTCTGGGAGCGCTTACCGTGGTCATCGCCACGGCGGGCGGCTCCCGCGCCTATGCGGAGTGGGTCACCACCCATGTGAAGAACGCCCGCGCGGCCTCGATTCTCACGGCGCTGCTCGGCATCATCATCTTCGTGGACGACTACTTCAACTGCCTCACCGTGGGCGCCGTCATGCGCCCGGTGACGGACAAGTTCCGCGTCAGCCACGAGAAGCTCGCCTGGATCATCGACTCCACGGCGGCCCCGGTCTGCATCATCGCACCGGTGTCCTCGTGGGCCGTGGCTGTGGGCGGCTATATGGGCGAGGACGGCTTCAACACTTTCGTGGCCTCCATCCCCTACAACTTCTACGCGCTGCTGACCATCTTCTTCGTGTTCTTCATGCTGTTCCTGCAGAAGGACTTCGGCCCTATGGCCGCTGCGGAGGACGCCTCGAACGGCCGCATTCCGGCTGAGGGCTCGGCGCTGGAGGCGATGTCCCTCGCTCGTATCGCCGACAAGGCCCAGGTCGATTTGGAAGGCGCGCCGAACATTCCCACGGTGGTGACCGAGGAGGGCGACATTGACGATGCCGCCGCCGGGGCCATCGAGGAGTACAAGGGCCTGAACATCTCCGAGCGCGGTACCATTTGGGATCTTATCGTGCCCATCCTGGTGCTCATCGTGTTCTCCATCCTGGGCATGATGTACATGGGCGGCTTCTTCAGCGGCGTCGATTTCGCCACGGCGGTCGGGGAGAACCCGGTCATGGGCCTGTGTATCGGCGCCTGCGTGGCGCTGGTGGTGGCCGCCTGCATGTTCCTGCCGCGCAAGCTCATGAACCTGGGCGGTTTCGTGGAAGCCATGTCGGAAGGCGTGCGCTCCATGATCGGCGCCATCATGATCCTCGTGCTGGCCTGGTCGCTCGGCGGCTGCTGCCGCTATCTTCTGGGTACCGGCGAGTTCGTGTCCGGCTTTTTGAACGGGCTGGGCGTGGGGCTCGACCTTCTGCCGGCGATCATCTTCCTGGTGGCGGCGTTCATCGGGTTCGCCATGGGCACGAGCTGGGGCACCATCGCGCTCATTCTGCCGATCATCATCGGCGTGTTCGATGCCGCTGACCCGCTGTTCCTCGTGGCCGTGGGCTCGGCGCTGGCTGGCGCGGTTTACGGCGACCACATCTCGCCCATCTCCGATACGACTATCCTGTCCTCGGCCGGCGCGAAGTGCAACCATCTGCGCCACGTGGCCACGCAGATTCCCTACGCGACGCTGGTCATGATCGTGTGCTTTGTGGGCTACATCATCGCCGGCTTTACGAAGAACCCCTGGATCTCGCTGGCGCTCGGCGTGGTGCTCATCGTGATCGCCGTGCTGGTGCTCGTGCGCATGGAGGCGTCGAAGAAGGCGAAGGCGTGAGTCTGCCCCTACAAAGCGAACCAGCAACGGATTGATGACCCTGCGCAACGACGCAGAAAGAAGGCCCCAATCTGGGGCCTTCTTCGTTGGTCGGCTATGGAATGCGGCAGACCGTCCGCCGTTCGGTCGCTTACGCCGCGGCAGCAGCTTCGGCGAGCAGGCGCTGGCTCTCGGCGATGAGGCGCCCGGCCAGAAATTCCTTGCCCATGGACTCATCCTGGGACGCGTCCAGCAGCATTTGCAGCGTGATGCTGTCGAAATAGGCGTCGTAGCCGGTGAGAACCAGATCGTACGCTTGCTTGATGCCTTGCACCATGGACGCATCGGCGCGATCCTTGCGACGGGTGCGCGTCGTGTCCTTGGCGTCGTCGTCCAGCGCGTTCACCACTTGCAGTAGGGTGATCTTCGAGGGGTCGTTGGCCAAACGATAGCCGCCGTGCTTGCCGGGCCTCGCCTCGATGATGCCGGCATTGCGCAAAAGCTGCGCGAGCTGAATGAGGTAGTCGCGGGGGATCGACATGTCCTGGGCGATATCCTTCGACGAGCAGGTGTGCCCCTGCGCGGCCAGGTACAAGACGGCGCGCAGTCCATAATCTGTTGATGCTTTGAATTGCACTGCAGCCTCCTAACGTGTGAACGCCTACGGGTCTGCAGCTTGCGCTCCATCGACGCGAACGAACGGCCCGTGCCGACGTTGCGTCACCCGCAGGTGTGTCGGGAGCGGTCCTTTTTGTTCCCGGCACTTAGCAGTATGCGAGCCGCAAAACGCAAATACAAGGGATGTACCAAACGATGAGCGCACCGATTCGCTTACGTAAACACCCTGTTGAATTCAGTAATCGATGAGCGTTTAAGTGGGGAAGGGGGGAGGGTTACGCCAGCCCCATCACCTGCATCACGAGCAACGCCACGGTGAGCGCCGCCACCACACCGACGGTGGCCCACAGAAGCACCTTCGACACGCGCCCGCTTCGGTAGTCGCCCATGATGTACTTGTCCGCCGAGATGATGGCCATGAGCGCCAGCAGGATGGGCAGAATCACGCCATTGACGAACTGGGCCGTCAGCATCATGCCCAAAAGGTTCACGTCGGGAATGAGCACCACGATGGCCGAGAACGCGATCACGAAGGTGAAGATGGACTTGAACGTGGGGGCCTCGCGCCATTTGAAGGACACGCCCGCTTCCCAGCCGAAGGCCTCGCAGATGACAAATGCGGTCGTCAGCGGCAGCACGCAGGCGGCCAGAAACGACGCCGCGATGAGCCCCACGGCGAAGAGCGCCTCGGCGTAGGGGCCGGCGAAGGGGGCGAGTGCTGCAGCGGCATCGGCCGCCGAGTCAATAGTGATGCCGGCGGGGAAGAGCACCGCACCTGTGGTCACGATGATGAACCAGGCCACCACGCAGGCGGCGATGGTGCCGGAGACGGCGTCGGCCTTCTGCGAGAAAAGGTCTTTGGGCGTGAGGCCCTTCTCTACCACGTTGCTCTGTGAGAAGAACATCATCCAAGGCGCGATAGTGGTGCCGATCATGGCGATGACGAGCGAGATGAAGCTCACATCGCCGACAAAGGTGGGCACCACGGTGTCGTGCAGCGCCTCGCCCCAGTTCGGTTGCGCGAGGAACGCCGCCACCACATAGGTGAGAAACACCAGCGACAGCCCGAGAAACACCCGCTGCACACGTTTGTAGGAGCCGCCCACCACGAGCAGCCACACGCCCAAGGCCGCCACGGGCACCGAGATGTACTTCGACACGCCGAACATCTCCATGCCCGAGGCGATGCCGGCGAACTCGGAGAACGTCGTGGCCACGTTGCCCACCAGAAGCGCCAGCATGGCGAAGGCGGCGATGCGGATGCCGAAGCGCTCGCGGATGAGCGCGGCGAAGCCCTTGCCCGTGACGGCGCCCATGCGGCCGGCCGTGGTCTCCACGACGGCGAGCAGCACGCACATGATGGGGATGACCCACAGGGTGCCGAAGCCGAAGTTCGCACCGGCCGTGGAATAGGTGGAGATGCCGCCGGCGTCGTTGCCGGCCATGGCGGTCACGATGCCGGGGCCCATGGCCGCCAGCACCAACAGTAGCTTCGACGGCTTTTTCGTCGCGGCGGGGCCGATCTGCTCGCCGGCGGGAATGCCCGTATCGGCGATCTCCTCGGCTGCCTGGTGCCGCGCGCTCTCTTCGGCGCCCAGGCGCCCGGCGGCCGTCGTGCGCATGTCCTTCGCGTTCATGGCAGCCTCCTAGTAGTGCAGACCGCCGAGATGCAGCGAGCCCGCCAGCTGCAGCAAAATCAGCGAGTAAAGGAACAGGCCCATGAGAGACGCGACGGTAATGCCGGCAATCGACAGCACATTCATCTTCGTCTTGTCGCCCGCCACATCGTCCTCGATGGCGTCCCAGGCGTCGTCGGTGGTGACGATGCCGAGCAGGGTGCCGTGCTCGTCAACCACGGGCATGGCCGGGATGTCGTACTTGAAGATGTCGGCGGCCACGTCCTCCTCTTCCTCGGAGGGAAGGCAGCTGATGATGTCGTCGTACATGATGTCGCCCATGAGGCGGTCGGCGTTATACAGAACGAGCGTGCGCAGGGAGTTCACGCCGAGCAGCTTGCCGTACTCATCGGTGATGTACACGTAGTGCACCGTCGGATGATCCTCGGGCAGCGCGCGCAGCACTTCGATGGTGTCAGCCACGGTGGCCGTCTTCGGCACGGAGACGAACTGGGTGGTCATCATGCCGCCGGCGGTGCCGTCCTTGTAGCCGAGCAGCCGGCGAATCTCCGCAGCGTCTTCCACGCCCATGAGGCGCAAAAGGGTCTCGGCCTTCTCGTAGGGAAGGTCGCGCACGATGTCGGCGGCGTCGTCGGGGTCCATGTTGCCGATGAGCTCGGCGGCCCGCGCGTCGGGCAAGTCGTCGATGAACTCGGCCTGGTACTCGTCTTCCATCTCGGAGATGGCCTCGGTGGCGCGGCTGTCGTCCAAATGGGCGAACACGCTGGCGCGCTGCTGGGGGTCCAGCTGCTCCAGGATGTCGGCCACGTCGGCGGGGTGCAGCTCGTCCAGGCGGCGGTGGGTCACCGACAGCTGCACTTCGGACAGGTCGCGGTCGAGCAGATCCATGTAGTTCCAGGCGATGAGCTGCTCGTCCACCTTCTTGTGGAAGAGCTTCGCCACGTTCACGACGGCCTTTTCCAGCAGCGGATGCAGCCCGCGCAGGATGCCGCGCACGCCCACCTCGGCACCGAGCAGGCGCAACTGCGTGCCGGATTGCGAGAGCTTAAGGTCGTTCACGCGCACGACCTTAAGGCCCTGGGTGTCGACGATCTGGCGGTCCATAAGGTCGCGGGCCAGCAGCACCTCGTCGGGCTGCAGGTAGCTGAAGCGGATGTCGTGGGCGTCCACCGACAGCGTGATGCCGTCGTCGTCGAAGGTGTCGACGTACTTGCGCCACGAGATCATGAACGGCACGCGCCCGGGCCCCTGGAAGGCCAGGCTCGTGATGCGCGGAAAGACCTCGCCCGTGGAAATGGCCAGGTCGGATATGGTGCCGAGTCGCTCGCCTTGGGCGTCGACCACGGGCTCGCCGATCATTTGAGAGAGATAGAGCATGTGCGTTCCTCCGTGCGGTAGGCATCAGCGCATCGGGGCGGGGCAGCGTGCGCGAGTCGCTGACTCTGCGAGATTAAGCGCGATGACGCCCAGGGCGATGGGTGATGCTCAGCAGTCGTCCCTTCCGACGACCGCGCGGAGGCGAGAAGCCGGAAGTCTACATACTGTGAGGTTTCGATTTTCGAACCTTCAAGTACGTTCCTTTCCTTGGCCTGACAAAAAAAGAACCGCTCGAGGCGGCTTCTATTCTGTTCTGAACGATCTAAAATGGTGCGCCGTGAGGGATTCGAACCCCCGACGTACTGATTCGTAGTCAGTCCCTCTATCCAGCTGAGGTAACGGCGCACTTCCGAACAGCAACGATTATTTAACCATGACCCCAAAGCCTTGTCAACGAGAATTTTCAACTTTTTTGAAAATGCGCCGTTCGCCGTGCGGAGTGGCGGTCGTGGAAGCCCCCGCGCGCCCCGCCTTGTGCAGGCGTTAGAATAGTCCGATACCCGTGTAGCGACCATTTTTCCGGGAGGGTGCCCCATGGCCATGGAAATAGATGAAGCCGTCATCCGCGTGGACAACCATGCCGAAATCGACGAGGTCGAGCCCATCGAGATCAGCGACGACGAGGCTCGCCGCGTGCGCCTGTACGAGAACTTCTACCAGGTGAACGCCATCGATCCGGCGCTGTATGCCCAGCACGACGTGAAGCGCGGCCTGCGCAACGCCGACGGCACGGGCGTGCTCGCGGGCATGACCAACATCTCCAACGTGCACGGCTACGTAATGTCCGACGGCGAGAAGATGCCGGCCGAGGGCTCGCTGCGCCTGCGCGGCTACGACCTTTACGACCTTCTGGGCGATTTGGACCCGACGCGCCGCTTCGCTTTCGAAGAGGTGGCCTATCTGCTGCTCATGGGCGAGCTGCCGACGCAGGAGCGTCTCAACCGCTTCGTGGAAGTGATCGATTCCCAGCGCGAGCTGCCCGACGGGTTCACGGCCAGCACGCTTATGGTGGACACCTCACCCGACCTCATGAACATGATGGCCCGCTCCATTCTGCGCCTGTACGCGGCCGACGAGTCCGCCGAGGACCGCTCGCCCGAGCACGAGATTCACACGGCGCTCTCGCTTATCAGCCGCCTGCCGCGCATCATGGTGCTGGCCTACTACGCCAAGCAGGCCGCCTTCAACCATGAATCCATGATCATGCACCGTTTCGTGCCCGGGCAGTCCACGGCCGAGACCATCCTCTCCATGCTGCGCCCCGACCGCTCGTTCACGCCGGAAGAGGCCCGCATGCTCGATATCATGCTGTGCCTGCACGCCGAACACGGCGGCGGCAACAACTCGTCGTTCACGACCCATGTGCTCTCCTCGGCGGATACCGACCCCTATTCCACCTATGCGGCGGCCTTCGGCTCGCTGAAGGGCCATCGCCACGGCGGCGCGAACCACCAGGTGCGCGCCATGCAGGCGGAGATCAAGGAAAACGTGAAGAACTGGGAAGACGACGACGAAGTGGCCTCCTACCTGGCGAAGATCGTGAACAAGCAGGCCTACGACGGCACGGGGCTCGTCTACGGCATGGGGCACGCGGTGTACACGCTTTCCGATCCGCGCGCCGTCATCGGCAAGCGCTTCGCCGAGCAGCTGGCCGCCGGCACGGAATACGAGGCCGAGCTGAACCTGCTGAAATCCATCGAGCGTTTGACGCCCGAGGTGTTCGCGCGCGAGAAGGGCTCCACCAAGGAGCTGTGCGCGAACGTGGACATGTACTCGGGCTTCATCTACTCCATGATGGGCATTCCGGAAGATCTGTTCACGCCCCTGTTCGCTTGCGCCCGCATGGCCGGCTGGGCAGCGCACCGCTTCGAGGAAATCGCCGCCGGCAAGCGCATCATCCGCCCCGCCTACAAAAACACCATCCGCGGCACCAAGCCCTACCTCCCGATCGAGCGGCGATAGGGATCGGAGCCGGCAAGGCTGGTATACCCGGTGACAGAACGCCCGGTTTTGCGCCGGTCGAGCGGCGATGGAGGTCGGACACGGCAGCACTGCTAGCCTGGTGACAAAACATCCCTGTTTCGTGCGCGTTTTTGGATTTATATAGGCATCGGTCTTCCGTTTCGTAGCGCGCGCCAACTCGTCACGCAAAGCATGATGGGTCTGACCAGGCAAAATGCAAATGTGGCATTTCCGCATCTCCTGACTAGGATCTTAGCAGGCTTTCTGAATGTCTATATAAGTCCATAAATGTGCACAGGAGGGTCTTGTTTTGTCACCGACAAGGGTCGAGATTTGAAAAAGGCCCGAGCGAGTCGGGCCTTGGAGGTTCTGGCGGAGGCGGTAGGATTTGAACCCACGGTACCTTTCGGCACGACAGTTTTCAAGACTGCTTCCTTAAGCCACTCGGACACGCCTCCGCTTATTCGGCGGTCGCTTCGCCTCGTGCAGGTGGCGGGCGACGACCCACAGGATACCACATTGCCGCAGCGATTGGGGGAGTCGCCTGCTTTGCTGTTCTGTGCGGCGATTGTTTGCGCCAGAGTTAATTCACACGAGCGAGCGCGTGCGATCGGCCCTCTTTCCAGAACGTGGCGCGATTTCCCGATTTCCACCCGGGAATCTTCTGCGGGAGCCCAAATTCGGTGGAAATCGAGAAATCGCGCCACGCTAGGGCCCTACGGAGGTTGAAATCAGGAAATCGCGCCATGTTTTCGGGCCGCCCCTCTTGTGCTCTTCGCGTTCGGTATAATTCCCCTCATGAACGAACATCGCACACTGGAAGAGCAGCAGGCGCTGGACGCGCAGTATATGGCGCTGGCCTTGGAAGAGGCGCGGGCTGCGGGCGCGGCGGGGGAGGTGCCCATTGGGGCCGTGGTGGTGTACGAGCCCATCGACCGCGGCACGCGCCGGCCGCTCGCCGAGCCGCGCGTCATCGCCCGGGGCCGCAACCGCCGCGAGGCCGATCGCGACCCGGCGGGGCACGCGGAGTTCCTCGCTATGAAGGAGGCGGCTCGCGTGCTGGACGCCTGGAGGCTTTCCGACTGCACCGTGTATGTCACGCTGGAGCCCTGCATCATGTGCGCCGGTCTCATGCACCAGGCGCGGGTGGCTCGCTGCGTGTACGGCGCACCTGATCAGAAGGCGGGCGCGGTGGGCACGCTGTACGACATCCATGCCGATACGCGCCTGAATCACCAGTTCGAGGCAACGGGCGGCGTGTGCGAAGAGGAATGCGTGGCCCTGCTGCGCGACTTCTTCCGCGCCCGACGCAAGAAAGAAAAGGAACGCGAATGACCGAGAATGCGCAGCGCAATCGCGAGGCGGAAGTGAATCTGCTGGCGGCGGCCCGTGAGGCTCAGTGGTCGGCGGCCGCCTTCATGGGGCCGAACACGATGAAGCTGGTGTCGCCGGCGAAGGTGAACCTGCTTTTGGCCATCGGGGCGTGTCGCGAGGACGGCTACCACGATGCCGATACCATCATGCATGCGCTTGCGCTGCATGACACGCTGTATCTGCGTGCGGAAGGCGTCTCGACCGACGAGTTGGCGAAGCGCGTTGCCGAAGGGGGCGCCCGCGCCGACGTCGCGGTGGGCGGCCCGGCGGACAACCTCGTCATGACTATCGACCTGGCCAACCGCACGGGCCAGGATCTTGCGGTGCCGGCGGTCGACAACCTCGCTTTCAAGGCCGCGGATCGGCTGGCTCGGGCTGTGGGTCGCGACCTTCCCGAGGCCATCCAGCTGCGCATTGAGAAGCACATCCCGGCCCAGGGCGGCTTGGGCGGCGGCTCGTCGAACGCGGCGGCGGTGCTCGTGGGCCTCGCGAAGGCGTGGGGCCTTGCGGCCGATGACGAGCGCGTGGCCGACGTTGCCCGGTCGCTTGGGGCTGACGTGGCGTTTTTCCTCCACGGGGGCTGTGCCTTGCTCGGCGGCGTGGGCGAGATGTTGCAGCGCCGCCTGGAAACGTCGAGCCATGCCGTGGTGTTGGTAAAGCCCGCAGCGGGCGTCTCCACCGCCGCGGCCTACGAGCTGTCTCTTATACACATCTGACGCTGCCGACGAGCG
>CABSMC010000002.1 GCA_902478715.1 uncultured Adlercreutzia sp. | reverse complement strand
CCCCTCGGCCTTATAGGCCCTGAGCAAACCACCCCTTTGAGGGGTGGTTCATGATTTTACAACCGCAGCCCGAGGCGGCATTTTGGCGGAGTCGCTGGATGCTTTTGCCAAAAAGGGCGGTCTGGCTACGGTGTTGAATTAAGCTAACAAATACTGCCAAAGCGTTGAACTGGGGAAACTTAGAAATAGAAGAAGTTATCCAAAGAAAACATCGCAGCACGGGGCGGTATTTTGGCAGGAACGCTAAATGCTTGTGCCAAAAAAGGTGGTCTGGCTACGGTGTTAAGCCTCATGAAGGCTTAGCTTACCCGAAAGAAAACTGGCGGAGGAGGAGGGATTCGAACCCTCGTCACCGGGAGCACCGGTGAAACGGTTTTCGAGACCGCCGCATTCAACCACTCTGCCACCCCTCCGCAGGGGCGATGCGCCCGCAAAGGGGCGCCATATCAAAGCGAGCCTGGAAGAGGCTCGCGGGATTAGTCTGGCGGAGAGATGGGGATTCGAACCCCAGATACCCTTTTGGGGCATACACGATTTCCAATCGTGCTCCTTCGGCCAGCTCGGACATCTCTCCGCATAGCGTCTGCTTCATCGAATGAAGCGTCTTAGAAGTATAGCGCAGCATTGCGGTTGCCTCAAGAAGTTTTTTCGTGTGGAGACATTTGCGCTCCGAGAGCGTTCAGCGAGAGCACTCAGCCGCTGAGCCTTGGGATTACCCAGCGGGCCTTTATTGTCCGTTCATCTTGCGTGCCATGTGCGTACAATAGGCAAAAAGTACGCACACCGAAGGATCCACCATGCCCGTCATTGATGCCCATTCCCATATTTACCCCGATAAGATCGCCTGCAAGGCTTCCTCGGCCGTGGGCGATTTCTACGGCGTCGACATGAACGCAAAGAATGCCTCGGCGTCCTCGATGCTCGCGGCGTGCGAGGGGTCGCCCATCACCCATCACCTGGTGCATTCCGTGGCCACGACGCCGGAGCAGGTGCCCATCATCAACAACTTCATCGCCGAGCAGTGCCGCGCCCACGACAACTTCGTTGGCTTCGCTACTATGCACCAAGATTTCGAAGACGTGGAAGGTGAGATCAACCGCGCCATTGATCTGGGACTGAAGGGCGTGAAGATTCACCCGGACACGCAAAAGGTGAACATGGACGACCCGCGCCTCATGCATCTGTACGAGGTCATCGAGGGACGGCTGCCCATCGTCATCCACACCGGCGACTATCGCTACGACTTCTCGCATCCGCGCCGTCTGAAGCGCATCCTGCACACGTTCCCGAACCTGGTGGTGGACGCGGCCCACTTCGGCGGCTGGTCGGTGTTCGACTACGCCCTCGAGTACTTGGAAGACGAGAACTGCTACGTGGACACATCCAGCGCCCTCGAGTTTCTGGGACCCCGGCGCACGGTAGAACTTTCCCGTGCCTACGGCATCGAGCGCGTGATGTTCGGCAGCGATTTCCCCATGTGGAGCCCCGTGAATGAATACAACATGATCTCTGCCATGACCTTCACCGAAGCCGAGTTCGAAGCTATCACCTGGGAAAACGCCCAACGTTTCATCGCCGGCGAGCTACCACGGTAGAGCCAACCAAGGTTGATGCTAAAGGGATACGGGGTATTGCTCACCAAGCGAGTTCCGCAGCGAACAGAACAGTCCAGTGGACTGTTCTGCCGAGCGAGGACTGTTTGAGCGACTGAGCGGTACCCCGTAGCCCGCTTCCGGGAGAGTTCCTACTCTTCCTCCGCAGCTGGTTTGTCGATTACGACGAGAATACGGTCGATGCGGAGGCGGTCCATGGCGAGCACGGTGAACGTCACCTTCGTGCCGCGATCTTCCAGCACCGCCACGTCGCCCTCCTTGGGAATACGGTCGAACAGCGACAGCAAAAGGCCGCCGGCGGTTTCCACGTCGTTGGCCTCTTCTGGTTCGAAGCCGAGCAGTTCCACCAGGTCATCAATGGCGAGGGTGCCATTGATCTGGTAGGTGCCGTCGGGCAGCTGCTCGATGTCGTCGTCGGTATCGTGCACGTATTCGTCGTCGATGCGGCCGACGATCTGCTCCATGATGTCGCTCATGGTGACGATGCCCGCCGTGCCGCCGTGCTCATCCACGACAACGCACATCTCGGTGCGACCCTCCTGCATGGCCTGCAGCAGCTTCGCGATGGGTGCGCCCTCGGGCACGGGCGGCAGCTCGCGGATCTTCCAATCGCTCATGGGGGCGTCCTTCGGCTCGTCCACAAGATCCTTCGTGTGCACGAAGCCGACGATGCGGTCCTTCGAGCCGTCGCACACCGGGTAGCGCGTGTACTTGTACTGGCGCACAACGTCCCAGTTCTCTTCCAACGTGTCTTCCAGATCGAGGCAGATGACGTCGGTGCGCGGGGTCATGATGCCCTCGGCGTCCTTGTCGCCCAAGTCGAAGATGTTGTCCACGAACTCGTTCTGCTCCGGGTCGATGAGGCCGCTTTCCGTGGACTCGTCGATAAGCAGCTTGATTTCCTCGCCGGTGTACACCTCGTGCTCGTCGGCCGGGTCATGGCCGAACAGCCGCATGACGCCGTTGGTGATGCCGTTGAAAATGACCATGATCGGGTAGGTGATGCGGTAGAACACGCGCAGGGGGCCGGCGGTGTGCAGGGCGTACTTCTCGGTGGCGAAAATGGCGAAGGATTTCGGGATGAGCTCGCCGACCACCACGTGCAGGGTGGTCACGATGAAGAAGCCTACGGCCACGCAGATGGGGTATACCGTCGCCTCGAGGAAGCCCCAGGACAGTAGCGGTGCCTCCAGAACGGCGGACACGGCCGGCTCGCCCAACCAGCCGATGGCCAGGGAGGCCAGCGTGATGCCGAGCTGGCAGGCCGACAGGTAGGCGTTGATGTGCGTGGTCACGTCACGGGCGGCCTCGGCGCCGCGCCGCTTCTCGGCGACGGCCATGTCGATTTGGCTTTTGCGCACGCGCACCAGCGCGAATTCTGCGATGACGAAAAACGCGTTCATCAGCAGGAAGAACACAACGAGCAACAGGCATATAGCGGTTTGCATACCGATCAATCATCCTTTCAGGGCAAAAACTCTGTTCCGCATTATAGAGGTGCGGGAGATAACATGAGCGAATCCATAGATGATTTTCCCAAACAGTCGCCGAACTGATACCGCAGAAGGCAGCGGCGACGCTCATACTAAGAAAAAACAAGCGAGAGCGGGGCATAAAGCGAATGAGGTGTTGTGCATGAAGCTAACGCGCAAACAATGGATGATGCTGGCGGTGCTCGTGTCGGGCGCCTTTGTGACGGTGCTGAACCAGACGCTGGTGACGCCGGCGCTGCCGTCTATCATGGTGGAGATGAGCGTCGACCAATCAACGGCCCAGTGGCTGACCACCGGGTTCACGCTGGTGAACGCCATTATGATTCCCATCACGGCGTTTCTGCAGGATCGGTTCTCCACGCGGAAGCTGTTCGTGTTCTCAATGAGCCTGTTTGCCGTGGGAACCCTGCTGGCGGCGGTGGGCCTCAACTTCCCGGTGCTTCTGGGCGGCCGTCTCGTGCAAGCCGCCGGCGCCGGCATCCTCATGCCGGTGACCATGACCGTGCTCATGCTGGTGTTCCCGGTAGATCGCCGCGGCTCTGCCATGGGCATCTTCGGCCTGGTCATCGCCTTCGCGCCGGCCATCGGCCCCACGGTGGCGGGCTTCGTCATCGACCAAGCCGATTGGCATATCCTGTTCTACCTCATCTTCGCCTTGGCCATCGTCATTATCATCCCGTCGCTGTTCCTTGTCGATGACAAGGCGCCGGCGAACAAGGGCGACTCGGTTCTCGATCCGCTGTCGCTGGCGCTTTCCACCCTGGGCTTCGGGCTCATGCTTTACGGCTTCTCGGCCCTGGGCTCGGCTGGGTTCACGCTGGTGCCGCTGCTTACCTGCGCTCTCGGCATCGTTGGCGTCGTGTGGTTCTTCATCCGCCAGACGCGCCTGCCGCACCCGATGCTGCGCGTCGATGTGCTGAAGAACCGCCGCTTCCTCGTGGGAACCATCATCGGCATGCTCGTGCAGGGCGCGCTGCTGGCCGCCGGCATCCTCATGCCCATTTACGTGCAGTCGCTTCACGGATTGTCGGCCACGGTGTCGGGCCTCGTGCTCATGCCCGGCGCCATCCTCATGGGCATCATGAACCCGCTCGCCGGCAAATGGTTCGATCGTCACGGCCCGCGCCGCATGGCCATTGTGGGCATGAGCCTGCTGACGCTCACCACCTTCGCTTTCGCTATCCTGAACCTCACGTCCAGCATCATTTACATCACCATCGTGTACACCGTGCGTATGTTCTCGATGTCGCTGGTGAACATGCCCATCACCACCTGGGGCATGAACGCTCTGGATAATAAAGTCATGAACCACGGAACCTCGGTGAACAACACGTTGCGCCAGGTGGCGGGTTCGCTCGGCACCGCTATCATCATCGCGGTGTCCACCCAGGTGCAGAATTTCGCGACGCCGGAATTCGGCGCGGCCCAAGGCACCATGTTCGGCATCAACGCCGCCTTCCTCGTGTGCACGCTGTTGTGTCTCATCGGCCTGGTGATGACCATTGTGCTGGTGAAGGACAAGCCCGGCGAGGAAGAGGCCGTGGACGAGGGCGGCACCCGCAAGTCGCTGCTCATGTCCATCATGAAGACCGACGTGTTCTCGCTTTCCAAAGACGCCACCGTAGAGGAGGCCATGCGTCTGTTCGTGGAGAAGAACATCTCCGCGGCTCCCATCGTGGACGAGGCCGGCGAGCCCGTGGGCTTCATTTCCGACGGCGACATTCTGAAGCGCCTAAGCCCGCGCCGCGAGTCGTTCACCGATCCCATCGTGCTCATCAACAGCACGGTGAACGACGACGAGGGCTACGACGAGAAGCTGGCGAAGGTCATGCAGATGCGCGCCAGCGAGATCGGCGCCGCCAGCCCCATCTGCGTGAGCGTGCACTCGAACCTCACTGACGTGTGCCGCGTGCTGTCCGAGAATCACCTGAAGAAGGTGCCGGTGCTGGAGAGCGGCCACATCGTGGGCATCATCAACCGCAGCGACATCACGCAGTACTCCATGGCCGCCTACCTGGCCGATCATCCGGAGCGCGCCGTCTACTGCGGCGAGGGGCCGTCCGGCCAGCACGAGTGCGTGGAAGAGGCCTGCGAGGAGAAGTAGCCGAGGCGCCGTTCGCGCTCGAACATTCAAGCAGCCCCGGCGAGCGAGGGCAACGGGGCTGCTTGCGTTTGGGAAGCCGCATGGCCGGCTTCCGTGCGTATGGGAAGATGCCAGGTGCGCGGGGTGCGATTGCGCGCTTGCTTGCGACGGTGCGGGCAAGCGACGGTGCGCTAGTGATGGCATCCGGTATCTTTACCCCGATAGTAACTGTTTTGCGTGACGGTGCGGGCTGCGGACGGTCAAGCGTCTCCGATCTGCTATCCTATCGAAAACACTAGAGGCGCTGGCAACCCTTACGCCGCGGCGCCACCCTAGGGGCCGCCCGTGCCGGCAGCCCCGTTCGGAAAGGAAGGCCCATGTTCGGAGACAACCTAGAGCGCATCGTCGCGGCCATCGAGAAGAACTACGAGGCGGACGAGATCTTCTTCACCAAGCCCGGCCGCCGCTTCCCCAGCCGCACGGCTATCAAGGGGCTCATCGCCGAGTTGCGCCGCGTGCTGTTCCCCGGCTATTTCGGGCCGGAGATGCTGTCGCCTTCCACGAGCCCCAGCTACTTCATCGGCCAGACGCTCATCGACATTGAATCGGTGCTGCGCCAGCAGCTCATTTTGGCGCTCACCTACACCTCCGATGATCGTGACGACCTCGTCGGTAGCGGCAATCACTTGTGCGGCGGTTGCACGAGTGACTCCATTTGCGAGCAGACGGCTGATATCTGCACGAAGTTCTTCGACGCCCTGCCCGAAATCCAGCGCACGCTGCTCACCGACGTGCAGGCGCTCTACGACGGCGACCCGGCAGCGGGTTCGAAGGAGGAGGTCATCTTCACGTACCCGGGCTTGTACGCCATTTACGTGTACCGCATTGCGCACGTGCTCTACGACTTGGGCGTGCCTATCATCCCGCGCGTGATGACCGAAATTGCCCACTCTTCCACGGGCATCGACATCGGCGCCGGCGCGCATATCGGCGAGTACTTCTTCATCGATCACGGCACAGGCGTCGTCATCGGTGAGACCACTACCATCGGTGACCATGTGAAGCTGTACCAGGGCGTCACGCTGGGCGCGCTTTCCACCCGCGGTGGCCAGCGGCTGGCTGGCGTGAAGCGCCATCCCACTATTGAGGACAACGTCACCATCTACTCCAACGCCAGCGTGCTCGGCGGCGAGACGGTCATCGGGGAGGGCTCCGTTATCGCGGGCTCCACCTTCGTGACCTTCTCGGTGCCTCCCCATTCCCGCGTCTCCGTGAAGGAGCAGGAGATTCGCGTCCGCCAGCCCGGCGAGAGGGATTAGACAGAAGAAGGCTTGTTAAGATCGCGCTTCGAAAAGGCGTGCGTATAGAAGAGGCGCTCTTGGAAGAGGAGCGATTCGCAACAGAGCGCCCCTCCTTCTGCTGTGCTTAAAAATATGTTATACTGCTAGCAATTCTGAAAGGGGTTGCTATGCCGAACATGCAGATGAACTTCCGTATCGATGCCGAATTGAAGCGGCGCGGGGACGAGCGCTTTGCTCGGTTCGGGTGCACGCCGTCGGAGGCCATGCGGCGGCTTTACGAGGTGGCGGCGCGCTATGACGACGAGTCCGAAGCGGCCTTGCGGGCGGTCATCGGCCCCGAGACGGAGGAAGCCGATGCCATGAGCGAGGGCGAGAAACGCGCCCAAGCGGTCACGGACTTCCTGGCATCGCTTCAGGCGCAACGCGAGGCCCTGGGTATTCCGCCAGCTGCCTCGTCTCAGGAGTTCTCGGATGAATATTGGGACAATCTTTTCTACGAGGCGAAGACCGAAAGACTGGCTGAAAGGGGACTCTGGTGACGGTTGCGGAGAATGCTATTGTTGTAGACAAAAACATTTGGCTCGATTTCTATCTTCACGAGCGGCCCCTTCATGAAGAAGCTGCTCGCTTTATTCGCGTTGCGGAGAAACACAACGCCAATTTGGGAACACCAGCGGATGCTGTCAATGAAGTTTTTTACACGGTGGGAAGATATCTGAAACAGCAGGTACGCGAAAACGGTGGCACTGTCGACGAGTGCACGGCCCGTGCTATAAACAACTTCGCGTGGGGGTGCGTCGACCACATGACCGATCTTGCGATATCGGTTCCCATGGACGATCGTACGGCGTGGCTAGCTCGCCACTACCGCGATATCACCTCGGATTACGAAGACGCCTCGGTTCTTGCTTCCTGCGAATTGTGCAAGGCAAACTATCTGATAACCCATGACAAGCGCCTGGCTGCCCAAGCCAACATAGCCACCAAGACCGCCGCGGAAATGGCCGACCTCATAACCCGCGCCCATGGGGAATAGTCGCCCTGACCAATGCGAGGTTTGGGTGCAATCTTGTGACAAGCTGCCTTGTTTGCGAAGATTGCGAGACATTTTCCGTGGTCTGACAGTTGCCTGTTTGCCAGCGATGCCCTAGCATCAACACAGAACATGATTAGAGAACGTGCCCGACGGCGATGGTGCGGCGATAACGATAAGGCGTCGCCGTGTCGAAAAGCAGAAAGGACTCCCATGGAAAACTTCGAATTCGTTTCCCCCACGCATTTCGTCTTCGGACGCGGGGCTGAAGAGCGGGTGGGTGAGAAGCTGGCAGCAGCCGGCGCCAAGCGGGTGCTCGTGCACTTCGGCGGCGGGAGCGCCGTGGCCTCCGGGCTCATCGACCGCGTGGGCGCCTCGCTGGACGCCGCGGGCATCGAGCATTTGGAGCTGGGCGGCGTGCGCCCGAACCCCGAGATCACCCTGGTGCGCGAGGGCGTGGCCCTCTGCAAGGAGGCTAATGTCGATTGGGTTCTCGCCGTGGGTGGCGGCTCGGTCATCGACTCAGCGAAGGCCATCGCCAACGGCGCCTGCGTGGAAGGCGACGTGTGGGAACTCTTCGAAACCAAGGCCCTCGACCACGACGTGCTGCCCATTGCCGTGGTGCTCACTATCCCGGCCGCCGGCAGCGAGGCGTCGAAGAACACGGTCATCTCCAACGACGAGCTGGGCCGCAAGACCGGCTACGCCAACAACGCCCAGCGTCCGAAGTTCGCCTTCATGAACCCCGAGCTCACCTTCACGCTGCCGCCCTTCCAGACGGCCGCCGGCCTCACCGACATGTTCTGCCACCTGCTGGAGCGCTTCTTCGACGACGTGGGCGCGGTGCCCGTGACTGACAACCTGAACCTGTCGCTCATGAACACCATCCGCGCCGAGGCGCCGCGCGTGTTGACCGACCCCGACAACTACGACGCCCGCGCCAACATCATGTGGGCCGGCATGCTCTGCCATCAGGGACTCGCCGGGGTGGGCCGCCACGAGGATTGGGCCACTCACGGACTGGAGCACGAGCTGTCGGCGCTGAACCCGGCCATCACCCACGGCGCGGGCCTCGCCGTCATGTTCCCTGCTTGGATGGAGTACGTGCACACCGAGAACCCGGCGCGCTTTGCCTTCTACGGCCAGGCGGTGTTCGGTCTCACGCCCACCGGCGATGTGGAAGCGGACGCGCTTTCGGCCATCGATGAGACGCGCGCCTTCTTCGCGAGCCTCGGCATGCCCACCACCCTCGCCGAGTTGGATGTGGAAGAGGCCGACATCCCGAAGATGCTGCCGACCCTCGCCCAGAACAAGGGCGTTCCCTTCGGTTCCTTCAAGAAGCTGACCTTGGAAGACGCCGAGGCCATCTACCGATTAGCGCTGTAGGGGCGCGGTTTTCGGAGGTCTATTGCTCAAGCAGTAGCTCTCTGCTGTCGAGCCTCTCCTGCAGACCAATTCCTCTAAGCTCTTCTAAGTTTCACTAAGTTCTTCTAAGGAGTTCTAAGTTTCTCGATTCGGGATGACTTTGCGCAACCTGATCAACCGGATCAACCATAAGAGTCCAACTTCCCCAACGAAAACGGTCCAACCTCCGCAATGAAAATAGTCCAACTTCCTCAATCGCTTCGCTGACGTGGTATAGTGAGCATACCGATCGATCATTGACGGAAAGGGCGCGCCATGGTGGAGAAAGACGAAGAGCAACAGGAGGGCTATTGGCCGCGCGTGGCCGACGCCGTGCTTCAGCGGGCGCTTCGGGCTTCCGGCGCCGTTCAGATCGTTGGCGCGAAATGGTGCGGCAAGACTGAGACGGCCAAGCAGCAGGCGCAAAGTGCCGTGTACCTCCAAGACCCCGACGAGGGCCCCTCTCTTGTCGCTTTGGCCGAAGTGCGCCCGTCGGTGCTCTTGGAAGGCGCTGAGCCGCATCTTATCGACGAATGGCAGATGGCGCCGCAGCTGTGGGATGCCGTCCGTTTCGCGATCGACCAGGGGAAGGGCAAGGGCCGGTTTATCCTCACCGGATCGGCTACGCCCAAGAAGAGACCGAAGCACTCCGGCGTGGGACGGATATCCCGCATGCACATGCGCCCCATGTCGCTCTTCGAGTCCCGCGAGTCTACGGGCGCGGTCTCGCTAGCGGAGCTCTTCGATGGTGCTGCCGAGGTGGGCGCCCTATCTGATCGCTCCATCGAGGACATCGCCTTCGCGCTCTGCCGTGGCGGTTGGCCGGAGGCCGTGCTGGAAAGCGATCCGGAGATCGCCCTCGACCAGGCCAAGAATTACGTTGCCGAGCTGCTCGACTCGGATATCGACGAGATGGACGACAAGAAGCGCAACTCGACGTGGCTGCGGGCCATTCTGCGCTCCTATGCGCGCAACCTATCCACCGAGGCGAGTCAGGCGATCATCGCGGCGGACATGGGGGGCGAGTCCCCTTCGGAGAACACGGTCGCGGACTATCTCGACGCGCTTCGGCGCACCTACGTTACCGAGGATCTGCCGGCATGGAATCCGGCGCTGCGCTCCAAGACCGCCGTGCGCACCAGTCCGACGCGGCACTTCTGCGACCCGAGCATCGGGGCGGCCCTGCTGGGCGCGTCTCCCCGGAAGCTCTTGCTGGACTTCAACACCTTCGGGCTGTTCTTCGAATCGCTGTGCGTGCGTGACCTGCGTGTGTACGCGGCCAAGCTCCGGGGAACCGTCTACCACTATCGCGACAAGACGGGCCTCGAGGCCGATGCCGTCGTCGTCTTGGATGACGGCCGCTGGGGGGCCGTCGAGGTGAAGCTCGGCGAGAAGCAGGTTGAAGAGGGTGCGGCCCACCTATTGAAGCTCGCCTCGCGCGTTGACGACTCCAAAGAGGGAGCGCCCTCGTTCCTCATGGTTCTTACGGGTCAACAGGCGGCCTACCGCCGACCGGACGGCGTCTACGTCGTCCCGATAACCTGTCTGGCCCCGTAGGGGACATTACCGCCTGAATCGCCCGATTCGTCTGCGAATATGCCGCATTCGAGCGCCGACCAGTCTCCTTCCGAAAACGAAAGGGCGGAGATCCCTCCGCCCGTCTTTGGTAGGCCAGACCGATCAAACGGTTAACCCGAGAAAGATATACCATAGACCGAAGAAAGAATCAACGGCTTTTCAGATTTGGTTGCAAATTAGAGACCATAAACAAAATGAGAAAGTTCGGAATTATTCATTGGTCGAAATTTCTAAGAGATCTCTTCAGGCGCTTTCTCAAAGCCCAACTTCCTCAACAGAAGGGATCCAACTTCCGTAATGAAAACGGCCTACCCCCCATCGCTTCGCTGGCGTGGCATGACGAGAACCTTCGTTTCTCATGGTTCTTACGGGCCAGCAAGTGGTCTATCGTCGGCCGGACGGCGTTTGCGTCGTTCCGATAGGCCGCCTGACCGCATAGAGAGGAGGTTTCTGAAGGATCTCGACGTGGGCGCTGGCCGAGGGGCGCTTCACTCTAAGTCCTCTTGTTACTCATTGGAAACACTGGTCGCGTTATGGTGTGTCAATTAGCGTCAACACAGAAAGAGAGAACTATGGGGCGTTTGACTGTTGAGACGGCGGGGCGGGCTGATGAGCGAACGGGGGAGTTCGTCGAGGCCTTCGCTCGCCGTGTGGAAGCCATGCCGCCGGGCCAGTGTCCGGTGGGACTGGTGCTGGGACAGTTGCAGGCTTCGGCCGCGCAGACCTGCGGCAAGTGCACGCCGTGCGCCCAGGGCATGCCGAAGATTGAGGCGCTGCTGGGCGAAGTGGCTGCCTTTCGCGCCACGGCGGCGACGGTGGATGATATCCGCGCCGCGGCCACGCTCTTGCGCGACACGGCCGACTGCGCCGTGGGCTGGCAGGCGGGGGCGATGGTGCTGGCGGGGCTCGATGCCTTCGCCGATGAGTTTGCCAGTCATGTGGAGGCGGGCATGTGCGCCCCGGGTACGCGCCAGACGGTGCCCTGCGTCACGCGGTGTCCGGCCCATGTGAACGTGCCGGCCTACATCGCGCTGGCCGAGGAGGGCCGCATCGCCGAAGCGGTGAAGATGATCCGCAAGGACAACCCCTTCCCCACGGCCTGCGCGCTTGTGTGCGAGCATCCCTGCGAGGAGCGCTGCCGCCGCACGATGGTGGACGCGCCGGTGAATATCCGCGGCATCAAGAAGTACATCGTGGACACGGTGGCCGCCGATTCGGTGGAAACTCCCGCACCGCTGCCCGCCACGGGCAAACGCGTCGCGGTGGTGGGCGCCGGCCCCTCGGGACTTACCTGCGCCTACTTCCTGGCGCTCATGGGGCACTCGGTGACGGTGTTCGAACGCCGCAGTCGCCTGGGCGGCATGATGCGCTATGGCATTCCCGCTTATCGGCTGCCCCGCGAACGCCTCGACGAGGACATCCGCGCGGTGCTGGGTGCAGGCGACATCGAGGTGCGCACGGGTTGCGACATTCGGACGGCCGAGATGCGCGCGCTGGTGGACGAGTTCGACGCCGTGTACGTGGCCGTGGGCGCCCAGGGCGGCAAGACCCTTTCCATCGAAGGGGCCGACGCGGCCGGCGTCATGAGTGCCGTGGACGTGCTTGAGGCCATCGGCGACGAGCAGTATCCCGACTTCACGGGCAAGAACGTGGTGGTCATTGGCGGCGGCAACGTGGCTATGGACTGCGCCCGCACCGCCGTGCGCGCGGGTGCCGCCTCGGTCACCGTGGCCTACCGCCGCCGCCTGGAGGACATGACCGCGCTGCCCTCCGAGGTGGAGGCGGCCATGATGGAGGGCGTGGAAATGCGCTGCCTGCAGGCGCCGGCCCGCATTGAAGCGAACGAGGAGGGCCAGGTGACGGCGCTTATCTGCCAGCCCCAGCGCATCGGCGCTGTGCGCGGCGGGCGTCCGGCCCCGGTACCGGCCGACAAGCCCGAGGTGCGCCTGGCTGCCGACCTTGTCATCATCGCCGTGGGGCAGGCCATCGAATGCGCCCCCTTCGAAGAGTTCGGCATGCAGCACGACCGCACCTATCTGTGCGCCGATGCGTGCCTGCAAGCGCCCGGTTTTGACACCGTCTTCGTGGGCGGCGACTGCCAGTGGGGCCCCAAGACCGTCATCATGGCCATTGCCGCTGGCAAGACGGCCGCGGCCAACATCGACGAGTTGCTGGGCTTCCATCATAAGCTGGACTGCGGCGCTGCGGTGCCGCCGGCGCATCCCAACGACCGCACCGCCTACGGGCGCGTGCAGGTGGCCGAGCGCCCGGCGTGCGAGCGCAAACGCGATTTCAAGTACGTGGAAGAGCCGGTGAGCGCCGAGGAGGCGGCTCAGGAATGCGGCCGTTGCCTGCGCTGCGACGTGTACGGCATAGGCGCGCTGACCGGAAGGGGGATGGAAGCATGGTAACCATTACTGTGAATGGGCAGGCGGTGGAAGCCCCGGAGGGCGCCACGGTGTTGGAAGCGGCCACGGCGGCCGGGGTGCTCATTCCTACGCTGTGCTACCTGAAGGATCTGAACTGCATCGGCTCGTGCCGCGTGTGCCTGGTGGACGTGGAAGGCGAGGGGCTTGTGGCCTCCTGCAACACCGCCGTGCGCGAAGGTATGGCGGTGCGCACCGACACCCCGCAGGTAGCCGCGGCGCGTCGGGCGAACCTGCAGGCCATCATGGACGACCATCGGGCGCTCTGCGCCACTTGCGTGCGCCAGGACACCTGCGCCCTGCGCTTCCTTTCCAGCACCTTCAATCTGGCAGACGCCCCGGGCCCGCTGCCCGAGCCGGCGCCTTGGGACGCCGATTTCCCGCTACAGCGCGATAGCAGCAAGTGCATCAAGTGCATGCGCTGCGTGGCCATTTGCGAGAAGGTGCAGCACTGCGCGGTATGGGACTACACGGGGGTCGGCCCTTCCACGAAGATCATCGTGCGCGACAACCTGCCCATCGCCGAGGCCGGCTGCGCCCTGTGCGGCCAGTGCATCACCCATTGCCCTACCGGGGCGCTGACGGCCCGCGACGACGTGAGCCTTATCATGGAGGCCATTTTGGATCCGACGGTGGAAACCGTGGTGCAGGTGGCGCCGGCCGTGCGCACGGCCTGGGGCGAGGGCCTGGGGCTTTCTCGCGAGGAGGCGACGCCGGGACGCTTGGCCGCGGCCCTGCACGCCGTGGGCTTCGATAAGGTCTTCGACACCGATTTCGCCGCCGACCTCACCATTATGGAAGAGGGCAGCGAGTTCGTGGAATTCCTCGGCTCCGATGCGCCCCGCCCTATGTTCACGAGTTGCTGCCCCGGCTGGGTGCGCTTCGTGAAGCAGCACTACCCGCAGTTTACGGCCCAGCTTTCCAGCGCCAAGTCGCCGCATCAGATGATGGGCGCGGTGGTGAAGAACACGCTGGCGGCTGAGGCCGACGAGGCGGGACGCCGCCTGTTCGTCGTGTCCATCATGCCCTGTGTGGCCAAGAAGTACGAGTGCGATGTGCCGGAACTTTCCACGGTGATCGGCGCGACCCATGGGGCCGGCACGAGTGACGCGGGCTTGGCGCCCGACGCCCCAGCTGCTCCGGAACTGGCCGCCGAGGCGACGCCGGATGTGGACGCCGTGCTCACGGTGCGCGAGTTCGGCCGCTTGCTGCGCATGGTTGGCGTGGACTGCGCGGCCTTGGACGAGGTGCCCTTCGACAACCCGCTGGGGCTTTCTACGGGAGCGGCCACCATTTTCGGGCGCACCGGCGGCGTCATGGAGGCGGCCCTGCGCTCGGCAGCCTACCTCATCACCGGCGAGAACCCCGATTTCAGCGCCTGCGACACCACGGCCGCCACGCCTGAGACGCCCTGGATGTCCCGCGAGCTTGCCATCGGCGACGCCACCGTGCGCATCGCCGTGGCCAGCGGTTTGGAGAACACGTCGAAGCTGCTGGATGCGTTGGAATCCGGCGAGGTCGTCTTCGATTTCGTGGAGATTATGGCGTGCCCCGGCGGCTGCGTGGGCGGTGGCGGCCAGCCCATCCAGTTCAACCGCGAGCTCGCGCAAGTGCGGGCCGGCGTGCTGAATCGGCTTGATGCGGCCGACAAGCTGCGCTACTCCCACGAGAACCCCGATATCGCGCAGCTGTACGCCGACTGGATCGGCGAGCCGCTGTCGCATACGGCCCACGAGTGGCTGCACACCGATCAGGAGAGTTGGCAGATCTAGCACTGGCGAGGGAAGAGGGGCAGGGGGCCGGAATGGCGCGCAGCCGTTCCGCCCCCTGCTCTTGTGAAGTTGCGCAGGTTCGAACGGAAAGGAGAGGCTCATGACCGACAAGCCGGCGGCACTGGTCGCGAAGCTTGCGCGCGAGCACGGCCTTTCCCCGGACGAATACGCCGCGCTCATTGATGCCCGCACTCCGGCGTTGGCCGACGAGCTGGCCGGGCGCGCCCGGGAGGCGTGCGAGGCCGTCTACGGAGATGCGGTGTTCGCGCGCGGGCTCATTGAGTTCACGAACGTTTGCAAGAACGACTGCTACTACTGCGGCATTCGGCGCAGCAACCGCGCTTGCGAGCGCTATCGCCTTACCCGTAAGCAGATTTTGGCCTGCGCCGATGCGGGCTGGCGCGCGGGCTTCCGTACCTTCGTGCTGCAAGGTGGGGAAGACCCGGCGGCGACCGACGAGTGGCTGGCCGGCGTGGTGGGCGCGCTAAAGGCGGCCCATCCGGGCTGCGCCGTCACGCTGTCGGTGGGAGAGCGCTCGCGGGAAAGCTACGAGCGGCTGCGCGCGGCTGGAGCCGATCGCTACCTGCTGCGTCACGAGACGGCGACGGCCTCCCATTACGAGCGCTTGCATCCAGCTGGCATGACGTTGGGCGCGCGCTTGGCCTGCCTCGACGCCTTGCGCGCGGCGGCCTTCGCCGTGGGCGCCGGCTTCATGGTGGGCTCTCCGTTCCAAACGACAAGGATGCTGGCGGCTGACCTTGCGTTCATCCAGGAGTTCCGTCCTGAGATGTGCGGTATCGGCCCCTTTGTGCCCCATCACGATACCCCCTTTGCCGCCGAGGTTCCGGGTACGGTGGAACTCACCTGCTATCTGCTGTCCCTCGTTCGCTTGGCGCACCCGACGGTGCTGCTTCCGGCTACGACGGCGCTGGAGGCGCTGGATCCCCGCGGCCGCGAGAAGGGCATCCTCGCCGGAGCCAACGTCGTGATGCCGAACTTGTCGCCGCCGGAGCACCAGGGCGACTACGCGCTCTACGACGGGAAGCCGCGCTCGGCGGCCGATGCGGCTCGCAAGTGGGCCGACCTGGCGGCGCAGCTTGAGCCCTTGGGACGGCGCCTCGTAGTGGATCGCGGCGACCCGGTTGCCGCCTCGGTTTCGGTTGTGAGCCCTGCTGCGGCAGCGGCCGTCTCGTCCGCTCAGGTCGCCGTGGTGCCGGCAGCCGCCTTGGCCCCGGTTTCTTCCGCGGCCGCTCCCCCTTCTTGTCCCGCCATCCCCTCAACGAAAGCGAGCCTTTCATGAGCAGCTACAACGTGCGCTCCTCCCGCGCCGATGAGTTCATCAATCACGAGGAAATCCTCGAAACTTTGGCCTACGCCGATGCGCACAAAAGCGACGCCGCTCTGGCCCGTTCTATCCTTGAGAAAGCCCGGGCAAACCTGACGCCGGCCCACGACCACGGCACGACGCTCACTCACCGCGAGGCTTCGGTGCTTCTGGCCTGCGAGGATCCGGAGGTGAACGCCGAGATCCGCCAGCTCGCCCGCGACATCAAGCAGGCCTATTACGGCAACCGCATTGTGCTGTTCGCGCCGCTGTACCTCTCCAACTACTGCGTGAATGGATGCCTGTACTGCCCCTACCACGCGAAGAACCGCGACATTCCGCGCCGCAAGCTCACGCAGGAGGAGATTCGCGCCGAGGTTATCGCCCTGCAGGACATGGGCCACAAACGCCTGGCCATCGAGGCGGGGGAGGACCCGGCCCACAACCCCCTGAGCTACATCCTGGAAAGTCTCGAGACCATCTACGGCACCAAGCACAAAAACGGTGCCATCCGCCGCGTGAACGTGAACATTGCCGCCACGACGGAGGACGCCTACCGCCAGTTGAAGGCCGCAGAAATCGGCACCTACATCCTGTTCCAGGAGACTTACCACCGTGCCCGCTACGAAGAGCTGCACCCCTCAGGCCCCAAGGCCGACTACGCCTGTCACACTGAGGCCCACGACCGCGCCATGGCCGCCGGCATCGACGACGTGGGGCTTGGCGTGTTGTTCGGCCTGGAGGGCTACGCCTACGAGTTCGCGGGCCTGCTCATGCACGCCGAGCATTTGGAAGCCGTGTTCGGCGTGGGTCCGCACACCATCTCGGTGCCGCGGGTGAAGCCGGCCAGCGACATCGACCCGGACGCCTTCGGGGGCGGCATCCCCGACGAGATGTTCGAGAAGATCATCGCGCTCATCCGCATCGCGGTGCCCTACACGGGCATGATCGTCTCCACCCGCGAGTCGCAAGAAGTGCGGGCCGCAGCGCTGCAACTGGGCGTCTCGCAGATCTCCGGCGGCAGCCGCACCAGCGTGGGCGGCTACGGGGACAAGGCGCGCCCCCACGACACCGAGCAGTTCGACGTGTCCGATACGCGCACCTTGGATGAGGTCATCGGTTGGCTCATGGACGAGGGTCACCTCCCTAGCTTCTGCACCGCGTGCTACCGTGCCGGCCGCACCGGCGACCACTTCATGGAGTTCTGCAAGAGCGGCCAGATCCAGGACTTCTGCCAGCCGAACGCCTTGCTCACGCTGGGCGAGTACCTGTGCGACTACGCCAGCCCCGAGGTAGCGCAGAAGGGTTGGAAGATGATCGATGCCGAGCTCGCCCGCGTTCCCGACGACCGCCGCCGCGCCCTGGCCGCCGACTACCTCGCCTGCATCCGCACCGGCGCCCGCGACTTTCGGTTCTAGGAGGAGTTCGCATGTCTCTGAACGATACCCCTTCCGGCGAGCGCGCGCACATCGTTTTCTTCGGCGTGCGCAACGCTGGCAAGTCCAGCCTGGTGAACGCGCTGACGAGCCAGACCGTCTCCGTGGTGTCCGATGTGGCCGGCACCACCACCGACCCGGTGCGCAAAGCCATGGAACTGGCGCCGGCCGGTCCCGTGCTCATTGTTGACACTCCAGGTATCGACGACGCCGGCGACGTAGGCGACCTGCGCGTCCAGCGGGCCGAGGCCGCCCTGAACGAGGCCGACGTGGCTGTGCTCGTGGTAGATGCCACACGCAGCCTCACCCCTTTCGACGAGAAACTCCTCGTCGCCTTCCAAACGCGCCGCATTCCCTATGTGATCGCGGAGAATAAGGCCGATTTGCTTGCGGAAAGCGGGCGAGCTGGCACCGCGGAGTCGTCGCTGCCTTCGCCGCGTCCGAGGACGGACGCTTCGGATAGCGAGCCCCTCTCGGAAGGCGCTGACCACAACGCCACGGCCTCCGCCGAAAACGATGGCGCTTCCGCACGAGCCGCCTGCGTGCGCGTGTCGGCGCTGACGGGGGAGGGGCTGGACGACCTGAAACGTGCGCTTGCTACCCTGGCCCCTGGCGCAGTGGGGGAGCGGCGGCTCGTGGGCGACCTGCTTACGCCCGGTGACGTGGTGGTGCTCGTCGTCCCGCTGGACTCCGCTGCTCCCAAGGGTCGCATCATCTTGCCCCAGCAGCAAGTCATGCGCGACGCACTGGACGCCGGCGCCTTCCCCTGCGCCACCGGCGTGGAAGGCCTGCCCGAGCTGCTGGCAACCCTCGCCCGACCGCCGCGCCTGGTGGTGACCGACTCCCAGGTCTTCGGCGAGGTGGACGCCCTTTTGCCGGCCGAGGTGCCGCTCACGTCGTTCTCCATCCTCATGGCTCGCTACAAGGGCGACTTGGCCGCTCAACTAGAAGCGGTACGCGCCCTGGAAAGCCTCACCGACGAGGACACCGTGCTCATCGCCGAGGGCTGCACCCACCACCGTACCTGCGAGGACATCGGCACGGTGAAGCTGCCCCGGCTCATTCGCGCTATCAGCGGTGCCGAGCCCCAGTTCGCCTTCACCTCCGGCCGCGACTTCCCCGACGACCTTTCCCCCTATGCCGCCATCGTCCACTGCGGCGGCTGCACCTTGAACGCCCGCGACATGCAGTCGCGCATCCAGCGCGCCCGTGCCCAGCAGGCCCCTCTCACCAACTACGGCATGACCATCGCCCGCGCCCACAACATCCTCCCCCGCGCCCTCGCGCCGCTCGCCTCACTGACCCACTGACCTCTCCAGCTCCGTTCGCCCCGCCCGCTGCGCCCTGCCGGTGACAGAAAACACCCGCCTGGCGCACGTTTTTCGACTTATACAGGCATTCGGAGAGGAGATGCTGCGCATTTCTCAACTTATACAGGCAAAACACCTGCCCCTGGCGTATCCGAATGTCTGTATAAGTCGAAAACCGTGCACGGAGATACCCGAAATTGTCACGACCGTCGAACCCCGCAGCGGCGAACCTTGGTTCGCATGTGAAATCCGCACTCTGAGTCAAATGACGACCAAGTAAGAGTCAAGGTAAAGGCGCGGCAGGCCCTACAGGAATTTCGTCTCGTCCAGCTTCTTTAGCACCCAGTCGTTCAGGCGGATGACGGGGCGGCGCAGGACGAGGCCGAGAATCAGACTCGGCACCAAGATGGCCGCGAGCAGGCCCATCTGCACGAGGTACTGGTCGCCGTAGATGCCGGCCATGGCTCCTTCTAACGCTGGCATGGAATGGGCGAAGGGCAGCCACGGGTAAATCTCCTGGAACAGCGGGGCCGACAGCATCTGCACCGGCATGAGGCCGCCGGCGCCGGCCAGTTGCAGCACGAGCCCGATGATGGCGAGCGCCTTGCCGATGTTGCCGAAGGACACCGTCAGCGTGTACACCAGGTTCGTGAACACCACCGATGCCAGACAGCATGCCGCCAGATACAGCCAGAAATGCTCGCACTCCACGCCGAGGAAGAACACGTTGCCGAGTCCCACGATGAGCGCTTGGGCGAGGCCCAGCAGGCAGAACACCCCGTAGCGGCCGAGATACAGCTCGCCCGGCCCCGGCGCGCGCCCGGACTTCTTCGTCAGGGCGGCCTGGCGCGCGGGGGAAACGGTCACGCTCATGAGGGCCACCATGAAGATGGCGCCGATCCACAGAGCGAGGGAGGTGTAGAAGGGACTCATGGCGCTGCCGTTGTCGACCATGGGGTACACCGCGTGACGTTCCAGGTGCGTCGGCGCGGCGAGGAACTGGGCGATGGCGGCCGGGTTATCGCCGATGATGCGGCGTACTTCGTCGATGTCGCCGGTGTCCAGGGCGTGCTGCAGGTCGTCGCGGGCCTGGGCGAGCTGGCTTTCCGCCGTGCGCAGGGTTTCGGCGGTCTTGCGCAGCGACGCCTCGGCGGTGGCGAGGTTCGCGGCCAGAGAATCGGTGCTGGCGCCCAGGCTGTCCGCAGTGTTCTTCAGCGATCCGGCCAGAGTTTCGGTATCGGCGCCCACCTTCTGCAAGCTGTCGGCCAGCGACGCCAGCTCGCCTTTTAGCTGGTCGTTATAGGTGCTCATCGAGTCGTGCAGACCCGCACGCGCTTGGTTGATGCTGTCAGTCACCTTGGTGTGCGCCTCGTCGATGGATGCTGCGTCGCCTCCGATGGCACTCTCGGCGGTGGCGAGGTTCGCCTCCAGCGTGCCCAGCTGGGTGATGATGCGGTCAAGGGCGCCGACGGCCGGGCTGTCCGGGTCGGCGCCGGCCAGGGCGTCGCGCATGGTCTGGTAGGCCTGCGCAAGGCCCTGCACGTCCGAACGGCAAGCGGCCAGCACGCCCTGGGCCGCCGCCGGATCGTCCTTCATGGTGGTGAAGGCCTCATCAGCGGCGCGGGCCACAGCGTCGTAGCTGGCATCGGCAGTTGTGAGCGCCTTCTCGGCTGCGGTGCTCGCGGCGGAAAGCCCGTCCTGGGCGCTCGTCAGCCCGTCGCGCGCTTCGCTCACCAAAGGCGCGGTAGCATCCGGCGCCTTCCCCGCCTCCTTCAGAATTCTCGCCGTCGCATCTACGAGCGAGGTGGTGGAGCTCATGAGATCGGCGTAGGCCTGAGCCTGGTCGGCCGCCGCTCCTACTTCGCCCACGGCCTCGCCAAGGCGCGACCCCAGGGTCTGCGCGTAGGTGAGAATGCCGTCGCCGCTCATGAACGAGGTGAGGCTGCTCGTGGTGCCCAGGGCCACCGACGCCACGGTTTCCGTGAACGTCTCGTCGATGGTCTCCTGCAGCGTGCTTGCCCCCGTTGCCGTCACGCGCTGGGCGATGGCGTTCTCCTTCTCGTTGTCGTAGTAGATGATCTTCGGCTCGGTGATGTCGTCGGTAAACACGGTCATGAGGTCGCGCGAGAACTCCTTCGGGATGACGAGCGCCGCGTAATACTCGCCCGAGCGCACGCCGCGCACGGCCTCGTCGGCGCTGACGAACTGCCACGCGAACTGATCGTTGGCCCGCAGTTTGCCGATGATCTGCTCGCCGGCGTTGATAGGCGTCGGGATGAGGTCGGAGGTATAGCCGACATCTTCCGAGGCCACGGCTACCTTGATGTTGCCGGTGTTGCTGTAGGGATCCCAGAAGCCGAGCGTTGTGAACCATGCGTACATGGGCGGCACAAGCGCCAGCCCCATCACCACAATGGCGGCAATGACGTTCCGGAACAGGTTCCGCACGTCACCGATGAAAATGTCCCAAATCACCCTCACACCGAATCACCACCGATTTGCCCGCTGGCGCGTTTCTGCAGTTCCTCGGTGCTCAGGTTCGCCAGGGCGAGCTGGTGCGCGAGGTTGGTGTCCAGGTATGAGATCACGATGAGATAGGTGTCCACCACGATGATCCCCGCCACCATGGCCATGAGCATCATGACTCGCGTATCCACGTCGGCATGCACCAGCACCATAATGGCGAAGGTGACAAGCGGTTGCGCGACGAGCGCCATCCAGCCGATGCGCCGCAGCACCGGGTAGGCGCGGTGGAAACGCTCGGCTCGGGCGATGAGGGCCTGACGGAAGGCGTCGATGTTCAGCAGCGCGCGGACGAGCGTGCGCGTGCGGTATCGGGCGGGCGTCTGCCCTGCGGCTTTGGCGCTGGCCGTGACCGGCTCGGCCAGAAGCAGGTCGGTTGCTCCCAGCTTCTCGTCGAACATGAGGTTCAAATTGAAATCGCAGCGCCCGATGCCCAGCCCGATGGCGAACCCCAGGGGCACGAACAAAAGTCCCAGCAGCAACATGTCGTGCAGGTAATCCATCCCGTAAAAGCCGCCGATGGCCTCGCGCATGGCGTCGATGGAATAGGTGAAGGGCAGAAGCGGGTGAATGACCTGGAAAAAGTCCGGCATCATCTCGATGGGGAACATGCCCGAGGAGCCGGGAATCTGCACGATGAGCAGAATGACCGCGATGGCCTTCCCGATGTGCCTAAATGCGTAGGCCAGCGCGAACATGAGGTTCACGTCCACGAACACCGTGAGCAGCCCCGCGCCGATGAAGGCCGCCGGACTTTCGCACTGAATCCCGAGGGTCAGATCGCCCACGCAGCAGACGAGCCCCATGGCCAGCCCGCACACCACGTAGAACAGCCAGCGTCCGAAGTAGGCCTGCACGGCGGTGAACTTCGGCAGCCCCTCCGGATCGACGCGCAGCTTCACCATGGCCATGAGGATGAAGCCGGCCACCCACAGGGCCAGATTCGTGAAGAAGGGGGTGACGCCGCTGCCGTAGTTCTTCACGGGGTACACCAGTTGCGTGTCCAGGGCCACGGGCGCGGCCATGAAGGCGCCGATCTTCTCCGGGTCGGCCTTCAGGTATTCCGCCAAGTCCTTCACGGTGGCGGAATTCTGCAGGGCGGTCAGGTCGGTCAGCGACTGCTCCAGGTTCGTTTCCATGGTGCCCAGGGAATCGGACGTGGTGGAAAGCGAGGTCTCGGAAGAGGTCAGCGTGTCGCCGAGCTGCCCCAAAATGGCCCGCGCCTCGGCGAGCGAGGGAGTGAGCCCGCGCAGGGCCCCTTCCAAGGTGCCGCACGCTTCCACCAGGGAATCCAGGCTGGTCGTGATGTCTGGCAGCACGCTGTCCTGAAAGGTGGCCGCGGTGGCGCGAATAGTTTCAGAGGCTGATTGCGCCGCCGTATCCAGCGCGCTCGCCTCGGTTTCCAGAGAATTGGCCGAGGAAGCCAGCTCGTCTGAGGCCGTGCGCAGGGCGTCGGTGGTGGTCGTCAGCCGCTCGTTGGCGCTTTTCGCCTCGCTAAGAGCTTGGGCAATGGTCGGATCAGCGCCGGCCGTTCCGGCCTGGGCGGTGAGGTCGTTGATGAGCACCTTGTTGTCGGCCAGCAGCCCCTCGGCCGCATCGAGGGCGCCTTTCGTGGCCGCCTCGGCCGCTGCGACATCGCCGCTCACAGTGCCCAAGGCGCGCTGGGCCTGCGCAGCGGCGCTCGACAATTGCAACGCTCCGTCGGTGGCGTTCTTGGAAAGCGCCGTTCCGTACTCGTTCACGGTGCTCCGCGCCTTCGCGAGCAGTTCCTTCGATTGCCCGATGGCCTCCAGCAGATGCGGCACATCGTCTTGAAGCCCCGCCAGAGTATCGTCGGCGCGAGCGACGGACGTCCGCGTGTCGCCCACGGTGCCGACGAGTCCTTCCAAGGTTGTGCGGGTTTCGCTGACGGTCTCCTTGGCGCTGCGAACGCCGGCGGTGAGGCTGCCCTCGGCGGCGTCGGCCTTCTCTTCCGCCTCGGCCCCCACCTTCTGGGTCGTTCCCACCACCTTCTCCGACACCGTCTTCACGAAGTTCTCGTTGACGGCCGCCTCCACGGCGTTGGCCGCCGCGTCGGTCACCTTGGGCGCGATGGATGAGGGCTTCTCGTTCACGTAGTAGTCGATGGTCGGCTGGGTGAAGTCGCCGGTGAACACGCTGGCGAAATCGGCGCTGAAATCCTTCGGGATGACGAGTGCCGCCCAGTAGCGTCCCTCGTAGACGCCGTTTATGGCCGCCTCGGCGTCGGTGAATTCCCAGCCCATCTCATGGTTGTCGTGCAGCTGGGCCACCACCTGCGCGCCCACGTCCAAATGCCCCGTTTCAGGGTTGTCGGCCCCCGCATCCTCGTTGGCCACGGCCACCAGCATATCGGCCGTGTTGCTGTAGGGGTCCCAGTTGGCCGCTACCACGTACCAGGCGTAAGCCGACGGCATGACGATCATGCCCAAGGCGATGACGAGCGCGACAGGGTTGCGCAGCACCCGTTTCACATCCCGCGCGAAAATGGCGAAGATCACTCCCAGGTATGTCCGCATTCGCTTCAGCATATGCGCCCGCTTGCGCCTTTCTCTGCCCGTTTGCTGACCTTGCTTGTAATGAGAAAAGTTTCCCACATCCAGCTCTTCATGCTACGGACAGCGGGGGATTGTCGCTATGCTGAAACGGGTGCTGCGTCTGACGATAAAGCGACGCGCTCCGGTCGCCGCTTGCCCCCGCCGAACTTCGTTCCTGCTCTGCGGCAAGGGGGCGAAGCCTCACCGAAGCGGTTGCCCGCGCTGCCCGTTTGTCGCCGTGTTGTGGCTTGAGTTGCGATGCCGTTGCTTTACACTACGGGCAAGCAACGAAGCGCCGAAGAAGGCGCCCCGTGATGCAGGCCGACGCGCAGGAGGTTGCGCCGCCTGTGAACCTGAAGGAAAGGAGGCCCTCCGTGGCCGATCGCAACATTGAGAACGCGAGTACCGAGGTGCCGGAGATCCCCGACGAGCTGGAGCGCGTGCTCGTCTTCGCCTTGGACGAGGCCAAAGAGAAGATCGAGGGCGGGGAGGACGTCATCCCCTTCACCACGCTCGTCGTGAAGGACAACCTGTTCATCGAGTCGCATCCGGGCGATTCCGCCGAGGAGTGCTTCGAGGCGGCCGAGAAGAACGTGCGCGGCGCCCGCGGGGCCGACTGCTATGCCTTCTGCTACGACGGCTACATCGAGACCGACGATGGCGTGAAGGACGCGCTCATCGCCGAGGGCGGCGTGCCAGGCGCCGAGGAGGGCTACGCCATCGCCTACCTGTATGAGGTCGATGACGAGGGCGCCTATACCTTCGAATCCGAGGCCGCCTACATCGGCGAGGCCCCGAACTTCATGGCGGCCCTGAAAGAGCCGATCGCCTACACTGACGACGAGATCGACGAGCGCTACCGCGGCGAAGAGGCCGACGCTGAGGGTGACGAAGTTGCCGAGGCTGCCGAAGTTGCCGAGGCTGCTGAAGAGGCTGTGGCCGTGGTTGATGCGGAGGATGCTACGGAATAGTTTGACCGCGGCTCTGCCTGAGTCGATAGGTTTGAACCGAGCGCCAGCTCATGTCTTTGTGGCAGAGCTGGCGTATTTTGTTTGCGGCTTAGGATATGTTTGCCGGATTTTGCCTCTCGATAGAAATAGATGTGAGTTTCGAGCATAGCGAAGGAGAATTTCGGAAATAGATGCGAGTTTCGGGCGTAACGAGGGAAGGCTTCGGAAATAGATGCGAGTTTCGGGCGCGATTTGGACAAAACCAGCGCGTGCGGTGCGAAATGATGCTCGAAGCTCTCATCTACTTCCGGATTTGGGCGGTCACTGTGAGATTTGCCCGGTTCGGCTGCTCGAAACTCGCAACTATTTCCAGAATTCAGCAGACGCAGAAAACTGATGCCTACAAAAAAGCCGGCGGAACTCCGATCCAGTTCCACCGGCTTGTGCCAACAGGGTTGGCAGGTTGCTCATCGTCGCGAGCACGGCGCTTGTTTCAAGGGCAGCGCCAAAAAAGAAGTGAGGCGGCAAGGAGGGGTGCCTCGCCGCCTCGGAGGAGGGGGTAGCGGCATCGAGTGCCGCATTCTGCTTTCAAGGGGATTGAAGCAGAGCGATGGAAGCAGGGGAACTTCCAAATCGCTGAAACGAATTATAGGTCAAGACTTGTTTTGGTCACCATAATGTGCTTCATTTTCCACGAAGAACGGCATCATTTCGGCGGTGAGTAGCATATAACCCCTTGTCAGAGCCCGTTTACCCGCATCATAAGCCCGTTCGCCCTCTGAGAATTTTCTTCACATTCAATAAGAAAGTTTCAGATTGCCCGTCTCCCTCCTTTCCGAACCTTTTATCTTCCTTCGTTGATGCAGGGCCCTCGGCATCGGAAAACGCCTTCTGGATGCACGAAACGATGCGCAGGATGCATGGCGGTGTTATGGACGAATAAGAATGTCACCCCCTGGTTGTTTGATTTTGTCACCCTCTAGGACGCAGGATGCACGGCGGTCGCAAAAGATCATTTGGAAGGGGTTCATGTCGAAAAAGGTTTATCCCTCAAGCAATCTTGTATCATGGAAGGCAGCAACTTCGTGGAAAGGAACTCCTCATGGCCGATCTCGCGCTGCGCTTTGGCAAGGACATGCTCGTCGTTTCGTCGCCGATTCAGGAGGCCCTGCGTCGGGCCGGCATCGAGTCGGTGTGCGATCAGGCGCTCGCGCTTTTAGTGGAGCCGGAAACCATCGAAGAAGCTTACCGCATGGAAACGGTGGCCGGCCCGCAGTGTATGGTCACCCCCGTGGCCGATTTCACGCCGGCGCGCTTGGTGGCTGTTGGCGCCGAGGGCAAAGGCGAGGCGCTGGCCGAGGCGGCCCTTGCGGTCATGGCGGAGTTCAAGCCTCAGCACACGCTTGTGGAAATCGCCCCCTGCGGCCTGCCGCTGGATCCCGACTCCAAGGCGTCGCTTGTGGAAAACCGCGACCAGTACGCTCGTGCGGCGCAATTCTTCGATGGCCGCACCTTCGATGCGTTCTTTTTGAACGGGTTCACGACGGCCGATGATCTGAAGTGTGCGCTCATGGGCCTGCGCAAGGTGACTGATGCCCCCATCATTGCTTCGGTGGATGTGCAGGGTGACGGCGGCTTGGCGAGCGGCCGGGGCACCTGGCGCGAGGCCGTGGAAGTGATGGCGGAATACGGCGCGGCGGTGGCCGGCTTCTCCACGCTGGCCACCCCTGATCAGGCGCGCGATTTGGCCGATGCGGCCCGCGAGACACTGGAGGCGCGCGGAGCGGATTTATGTCTCATGGCCACGCTGCAGGTGTTCCAGCGCGACGCCAAGCAACAGGGCCCCACGACCGAGAACCCCTACTACAGCCCCGACACCATGATGCCCGCGGCCCTTGAGCTGCGCGCGGCTGGCGTCCAGTTCCTGCGTGCCGCCGGTCAGGCGACCCCGGCTTACACCGGGGTGCTGGCCGCCACCGTTGCGGGCCTCGATGTGGCACCGGTCCTGTAACGTTCTCGCCGAGAAGCCGCGTCGCCCATGAGCACCCTGCCATACCAAGGCCGTTGCGCCTTTGCGTCACTGCACCCCGCGGTGACGTTCGGTTTCTTCGCGGGGGCTATCGTGCTTTCCATGGTGCTTGCGAACCCCATTTGTCAGGTGATGTCCGTTCTTCTAGCGGCGGCCTGCTACCTGACGTTTCGCGGCCGCGAGGCGTGGCTCTTCATCGTGGGACTCATGGCGGTGCTGCTTGTGGTGACGCTGTCGGCCCCGCTGTTCAATACCCAGGGCGCCACGGTGCTCCTCCGCTGGTGGGGTGGCCGTCCTTACACGTTAGAAGCGCTGGCTTTGGGCGCCTCCACGGGGCTTATGCTCGTGGCCATGATGCTGTGGTTCGCCTCCTTTCACCTGGTCATGACTTCGGACAAGTTTACTTACCTGTTCGGCCGCGCTATTCCGGCGCTGTCGCTGGTGCTCACCATGGTGCTGCGCCTCGTGCCAAGTTACCGCCGCAAAGCCGACGCCCTCATGACGGCGCGGGCTTGCATTGGGAAAGGCCCGACGGAAGGCGCCTCCGTGGCGGCGCGCGTGCGCGACGGGGGCAGTGTCCTCTTGTCGCTGTCGGCCGACGCTTTGGAAGGCGCCGTGGTGGCCGCCGACTCCATGACGGCCCGTGGCTTCGGGCTGCCGGGGCGCACTCACTTCGCGCTCTTCCGCTGGGAGGCGTGCGATACGGTGCTGGCCGTGGCGATGGGCGCGCTGGTGGTTGGCGCGGTGGCCGCGTTCGCCCAGGGAGGGTTCGCGATCACCTACTTTCCGACGATCGTGTGGCCCTCTGCGGGAGCGGCCGTGCTTATGGGGGCCGTTTGCTATGGCGCTTTTCTGGCTATTCCTGCGGTTATCAATTGCGGAGGGAGGGCGGTGTGGCGCTATTCGCTTTCGAAGAGCTGACGTTTCGCTACCCGGAGGCGCCCCGCGATGCCCTTCGTGATGTTTCTGTGGCCATCAAGCCGGGCCAGTTTGTGCTGGTATGCGGTCAGAGCGGCTGCGGGAAGACAACGCTCTTGCGCCAGTTCAAGTCGGCGCTCGCTCCCCATGGGCACCAAAGCGGACAGGTGCTGTTCGATGGCGTGCCTCTCGCCGATGTGCCCGAACGCGAGCAAGTGGCCCGCATCGGATTCGTCATGCAAGACCCCGATGCGCAGATCGTGACCGACAAAGTGTGGCACGAGCTGGCCTTCGTCTTGGAAAGCCTCGGCTGCGACGAGCGCACCATGCGCTTGCGCGTGGCGGAGATGGCCAGCTACTTCGGCATCCAGCACTGGTTCCATAAGAACGTGGGCGAGCTTTCGGGCGGCCAGAAGCAGCTGCTGAACCTAGCGTCGGTCATGGCGGGCCGGCCCGATGTACTGGTGCTGGACGAGCCCACGAGTCAGCTGGATCCCATTGCCGCCAGCGACTTTCTGGCTACGGTGCACCGGATCAATCGCGAGCTAGGGACGACGGTGGTTATGAGCGAGCATCGGCTGGAAGAGGTGTATGGGCTGGCCGACCGCGTGGTGGTGCTGGAGGAGGGGCGCGTCGTCGCCGACGGGGAGCCGCGGGCTGTCGCGGGCCAGCTGCATCAGGCGAGCAGCCCCATGGCGTTGGCGCTCCCGGCGGCGGCACGGATCGCTTGGGGTGTGGAAGGTCGGCTGGGTCGTCGCAGTGGGGAAGGGGCGCCGTGCGATCGACCGGGTTGCGCCGACGGGGAGGGGGCGCCGTGCGATCGGCCGGGTTGCGCCGACGGGGAGGAGGCGCCGTGCGATCGGGCGGGCCGCCGCAGTGGGGAGGGGGCGCCGTGCGTCCGTCCGGGTTGCGTCGACGGGGAGGGGGCGCCGTGCTCAGACAGCATTGAAGTGCAGGGCTCATCGAGGGTCGCGGACTCTTTCTTGCGCACTTCAATGAACTGCGCGCGGACCCCCTCCCCGTCGGCGCAACCCTACTCTGCCATAGTTGAAGGGGCGGTGATTTCGCAAGTTGAAACTCCTCTCACGGTGCGGGAGGGGCGGAGCTGGTTGGCGAACGAGGTTGCCGTCCATCCGCCGCGTCGGTGGGCGTTTCCGGCGGGGGAGGCTTGCGACTCGGCGCCCGCACGGGCGGCGGTGGAGCTGCGGGATGTGTGGTTCCGCTACGAGCGGGATGGCGCCGATGTGCTGCGGGGGACGACGCTGACCGTGCCGGAGGGGTCGTTGTTTGCCGTGGTGGGAGGCAACGGCACGGGGAAGTCGACGATGCTGCGCGCCATCTGCGGCGTCGCGCGGCCCTATCGCGGGAAGATCACCGTGCTTGGGCGACGGCTGAAGGAGTGGAAGAGGGCCGAGCTGTTCCGCGGCGGGGTGGCTATGCTTCCGCAAGATCCGCTGAACCTTATGGTGAAGAAGACCGTTCGGGGAGATTTGGAAGAGATGCTGGACGGTCGCAGCCTCACGGCAGAGCAGCGCACGGCGGCGGTGAGGGAAGTGGCGGCGCTGACAGACATTGTGCCGCTGCTTGATGCTCATCCCTTCGACCTGTCCGGTGGCGAGGTGCAGCGGGCGGCGTTGGCCAAGGTGCTGCTGAACGAGCCGCGGCTGCTGCTGCTCGATGAGCCGACGAAGGGACTCGATGCTTTCTTCAAGGAGAAGCTCGCCGCGTTGCTGCGAAGCTTGACTGCTCGGGGCACGACGGTGCTTATGGTGTCCCATGATGTGGAATTCTGCGCCAGTTACGCTGATCGGTGCGCGCTGTTCTTCGACGGAGACGCGGTGACGACCAACCCGCCCCGGCGGTTCTTCGCGTCGAACAGCTTCTACACCACGGCGGCCAATCGTATAAGCCGTGGGCTCTTCGAAAACGCCGTCACCGTGGAAGAGGTGGTGGAGCTGTGCCAAAGCTGATCGAAGACGCGCGTCATCGCGCCTCTGCTCCTTCGCATGACGGTGAAGGAGCTTCCCCGCGCCCCACTGAGCCCTCTCGCGCGCGTTGCCGCGCCCGCGCCAAAATGCTGCTGACGATTCTCGCGGCGCTGGTGCTCGCCCCGCTGACCGTAGTCGTGGGCATGGGCATTCCGGGCAACGGCTACTACCTCTCCGGCACGCTCATCGTTCTGTACGCCATCGTGCCCTTCTTCGTTGCCTTCGAAGGGCGTCGCCCGACAGCGCGCGAGATCGCCGTGGTGGCCGTGCTCACGGCCCTTGCCGTGGCGGCACGCGCGGCGTTCGTCTGGGTGCCGCACTTCAAGCCCATGGCCGCTATCATTATGATCGCAGGCATCGCCGCTGGCCCCCAGACCGGTTTTCTCGTGGGCTCCGTGGCGGCGCTCGCCAGTAACTTCATCTTCGGGCAAGGGCCCTGGACGCCCTGGCAGATGCTCGCCTTCGGCGTGGTGGGGCTTGTGGCGGGGCTGCTTGCCGATGCTCGTGTGTTCCCGCGGGCGAACCTTTCCTGGCCGCGCCGCGTTGCGTTGGCGGTCACGGGGTTCGTGCTTATCGTGGGGCTTGCGGGCCCCATTCTGGATACCTCCACGTTCTTCTACCTTTCCACGGCCCCTACGCCGGAGTTGGCGGCGACGGTGTACCTCGCCGGCTTGCCGGTGAATGCCATTCATGGGGCGGCCACGGCCCTCACGCTGCTGCTTGTGGCGAACCCGCTGCTCGACCAGCTCGCTCGCGTGCGGGTGAAGTACGGTTTGCTCAATCGGTCGCGTTAGCGCTTCCTAATGATGATCAGGAAGATAATTGACCGTACGTCGAAATTAATTCTGTTCTTTTCCAGTGCCGAAAAACACATCTTGTTCGATTGCGCCCGAACAGTTTCGCGAGTACTATATGTATCCGCCCTTGGAACTACAAAACACAATATATTGTGGTTTCAATGGTGAATAACCTGTGGAAAGCCGGTGAGCAAATAAAGGCGAAAAGCGGGTTTACCCCCTTGGTAATTGCGAAAGGTGGCAGTGGGGAAAACATTGCCGCGTTTCTGCATGTTGTGGTTGGCAAGGCCGCGATGAGCGGTGCGAATACGGTGCGGGAGCCGCGCCGAAGAAAGGATGTAGGAAGTTATGGTGAAGACCATCATCAAGCGCGACGGACGCACGGCGGAATTCCATCCCCAGAAGATCGCCGATGCGGTGGAAAAATCCTTCCAGGCGTGCGCGGCCATGCAGGATCGCGCCACCGCCGAGCAGATTGCCGCCACGGTCGTCGAGAAGCTTGAGAGCGGCGCCATCGAGGGTACCCCGACGGTCGAGGGCGTGCAGGATCTCGTGGAGGAAACCCTCATCGAGTCCGGCTTCGTGCAGACCGCCAAGGCCTACATCCTCTACCGTGCCGAGCGCAGCCGCGTGCGCGACGTGAACTCCCGCCTCATCCAAACGCTGAAGGACATCACCTTCTCCAAGGCCGCCGATTCCGACATGAAGCGCGAGAACGCCAACATCGACGCCGACACCGCCATGGGCACCATGCTGAAGTACGGCTCTGAATCGGCCAAGCAGTTCTACGAGATGTGCGTCATCGACCCGCGTTTTGCCAAGGCGCACCGCGAGGGTGATATTCACATTCACGACATGGACTTCTACACGCTGACCACCACCTGCTGCCAGATTGAGCTGCGGAAGCTCTTCAAGGGCGGCTTCTCCACCGGTCACGGCGTGCTGCGCGAGCCCAACGACATCTCCAGCTACGCCGCGCTTGCCTGCATCGCCATCCAGTCGAACCAGAACGACCAGCACGGCGGCCAGTCGGTGTGCGACTTCGATTACGGCCTGGCCGTGGGCGTGGGCAAGACGTACCGCCGCCTGTTCAAGAAGCACGTGGCCGAGGCCGTCGACCTGCTGACTGACATCGCCGACGACCGCACCTTCGCCGAGGATTTGCTCGCCCGCGTGGAAAGCGAGACCGGCACGGTTGCCAGTCTCGAGATGGATCCGGAGTTCCGCGCCGCCGTGGTGGCCGGGCTCGTTGAGGGCGGCGTCGATGCCGCTACGGCCGAGCGCGTGGTGGCCTACGCCGAGAAGAACGCCTCCCGCGACACCGACCGCCAGACCTTCCAGGCCATGGAGGCGCTGGTGCACAACTTGAACACCATGCATTCCCGCGCCGGTGCGCAGACGCCGTTCAGCTCGGTGAACTACGGCATGGACACCTCCCCCGAGGGCCGCATGGTCATCAAGAACATGCTGCTGGCCACGGAAGAGGGTCTGGGCTCCGGCGAGACGCCCATCTTCCCGGTGCAGATCTTCCGCGTGAAGGAAGGCGTGAACTACAACCCGGAGGATCCGAACTACGACCTGTTCAAGCTGGCCATGCACTGCTCCGCCAAGCGTCTGTTCCCGAACTTCTCCTTCCTGGACGCGCCGTTCAACGCCCAGTATTACAACGGCACTCCCGAGTCTGAGATCGCCTACATGGGCTGCCGCACTCGCGTTATGGGCAACGTCTACGACCCCGAGCGCGAGATCACGCCCGGCCGCGGCAACCTGTCCTTCACCTCCATCAACCTGCCCCGCCTGGCCATCCGCGCCAAGGGCGATGTCGACCTGTTCTTCGACCTGCTCGATTCCAAGCTGCAGCTGGTGACCAACCAGCTGGACGAGCGCTTCGAGATTCAGGCTCGCAAGCACGTGTACAACGCGCCCTTCCTCATGGGCCAGGGCGTGTGGATCGATTCCGAGAAGCTCTCGCCCACCGACGAGCAGCGCGAGGTGCTCAAGCATGGCACGCTGACCACCGGCTTCATCGGTCTGGCCGAGTGCCTGGTGGCGCTGACCGGTCAGCATCATGGCCAGTCCCCCGAGGCCCAGCGCCTGGGTCTGGAAATCGTGGGCCATATGCGCTCCTACTGCGACCGCATCTCCCGCGAGCGCGGCATGAACTACACGCTCATCGCCACGCCGGCCGAGGGCCTGTCCGGTCGCTTCGTCCGCATGGACCGCGCCCGCTACGGCGTCATCCCCGGCGTGACCGATCGCGACTACTACACCAACGGCTTCCACGTGCCGGTGTACTTCGACATCTCCGCTTTCGACAAGATCGCCCTGGAGGCGCCCTACCACGCGCTCACCAACGGCGGCCACATCAGCTACATCGAGCTTGACGGCGATCCGTCCGACAACCTGGAGGCCTTTGAAAGCGTCATCCGCTACATGAAGGATTGCGGCATGGGCTACGGCTCGGTGAACCACCCGGTCGACCGCGACCCGGTGTGCGGCTACAACGGCATCATCGAGGACGTCTGCCCCAAGTGCGGCCGCACCGAGGACGCCCACAACCAGCCCTTCGAGCGCATCCGCCGCATCACCGGCTACCTGGTAGGCACGCTCGACCGCTTCAACGACGCCAAGCGCGCCGAAGAGCACGACCGCGTAAAGCACGACGTGCCGACAGCCGAGTAGTCGCTGCGGAGCAGCCTACTTACTTCGATATGATGCAAGTGGAGCCTGTGCGCACGGGCTCCACTTGCTATATTTCGAGGTGGTAAAGAAGCGAACTGACAAGAGAAGCGTTGTGGAACTAGTCTAATGTTGCGCAAGACTAGACTAGTTTTCAAATTTAGATTAGTTAAGGATACGTATGATTCGTACACCATCTGAAATGGCGCAGTTGACAGAGAGGATCATTGCCAATGCGGAGACAGAAATTGTTGAATACAAGGAGGCCAAGAAGAAATTCGGTTTTGACGAGATAGGACGGTATTTTTCAGCGTTAAGCAATGAAGCAAATTTGAGAAACGCTGAGTGTGGGTGGTTGTTTTTTGGAATAACGAACAACAGAGAAATATGTGGTACTGCCTATAGAAAAGAAGAGGGTCAAAGAAGTGAGGGCCTTCAAAAGCTAAAGCACGAAATTAGCGGAAAAACTAACGGTGGGATCACATTTGAGGAAATATATGAGTATGAAATGGCTGGCAAGAGGGTCATTGCTTTTCAAATTCCTGCAGGCACCTTTGCGACGCCAACTACGTGGGAGGGCGTTCCTTGGTCAAGAGAAAACGAGTCTTTGGTGCAGATGCCGAAGTTCAAGCTTGAAGCTATCTATGGGCAAAGTCGTCCAGATTGGTCTCGTCAAATATCTTATGAGGCCGGTATTGACGATCTAGATGATGAGGCTGTTCGATTTGCTTGCACCACATACGTAGAAAAATATGCTGACAACCAGCCTGCGATCAAAGATCTATCGCATGAGTCGCTTCTCAACAAAATGGGCCTGCTCATTCGAGGTCGTGTAACTAATGCGGCATTGGTTCTTTTAGGGAAACCTGAATCAGTGGTTTTTCTTGGTGGAATTGAGCCTCGTATAAGCTGGACGCTTTACTCCTCGCGAGGAGAGACGATGGCGTATGAGCATTTCGAACCCCCTTTCATTTTGCAAGTCGATAGAGTTTTGGGGAAAATCCGTAACGAAAAATATCGTTATTTCGATCAGGATGCAACGCTGTTTCCCACGGAAGCTAGACGCTATACACCGGAAATTATTCGAGAGCTGCTTCATAACGCTATTGCGCATCAAGACTATAGGCTATCAGGCAAGATAAATGTTCTCGAGTATGAGGAGAAGCTGGTCTTCAAGAACGAGGGGTCGTTTATCCCGGGTAGCATCGAGCAAGCCCTCCAAAGCGGCTATAAGCCGCCTTACTATCGGAATCCCCTGTTGGCGAATGCTATGAGCAAGACGGGAATGATTGACCAGAATGCGATTGGGATTCGGAATGTATTCAGTATCCAACGAAGCAGGTATCTCCCTATGCCTACGTATGATCTAAGCATGCCAAATCGTGTGAGTGTTACTATTTATGGTGAAGTCCTTAATGAAGCGTATACGCGACTTCTTGCATCTGAGCCGGAGCTTGAGCTAAATGCCGTCTTGCTTCTCGATATGGTCCAAAAAGAGCAGCCTATTACAAAAGAACAGGCGAAGATGCTTAGAGATAGAAATCTTATTGAAGGGCGCTATCCAAATTTTGTCATCTCATCGAAAGTTGCAGCAGTAATAGGGAGCCATAAAGAGTACGTCAGAAAAAAGGGCCTAGATGGTAGGATATGCAAAGAGTTGATCGTTAAGTTGCTTGATACCAGACCGTGCTCGAGAGCAGAGATTATTTTAGCGATTGACCATGCATTACCGCAAGGATTGACTAAAGATCAGAGGTCGAAAAGAGTTAGCTACCTGCTTCAACAATTGCGCAAGGAGGGGAAAGTTCGTCCGACTGGCGCGACATCAAGTGGAAAATGGGAGCTTTTAAAATAATCTAGAAATCTGAATAACTAGTCTAATGTGTCATCAAGCTAGACTATCGTTAGCCAGAGAAGAGGAACTCCTTTTCTCTTGAGAAAGGTGCAGTTGCAAAAAAGTTTGCCCCAAGTGCGGCCGAACCGAGGACGCCCACAACCAGCCCTTCGAGCGCATTCGCCGCATCACCGGCTACCTGGTAGGCACGCTGGACCGCTTCAACGAAGCCAAGCGCGCCGAAGAGCACGACCGCGTAAAGCACGACGTGCCGGCAGTTGGCGAAGCTGCGGTCGCGTAGGCGAGCGACAGAGTAGCCACTGTGGCCTCTTGCGCGGGGAGGAGCCTTAGTTCGTCCTTGCGAGTAGATCGCACCCTAAGGGGACTAATTTAGCCCGACGCTAACAAGCCATCTGTGAGAGTTACTGCCTGGCATTTTCTAGCTTGGGTTTGCCGTCCCCTCTGATCGGGGCTTGATGACTTCTAATCTGGGTTCGGCGGTCCGATTGGTTCGCGTCTAACATCTCTTGGTTTGAGCAAGCGCGTTAAAGCTGCTTCTCCGATTCATCTACAAGCGCAAGCAGCTCTTCCCGGGTGTTGATGCTCAGTTTACGGTAGATACGATTCGCGTGGGTGCGGGCGGTGCTTTCCGAAATCACCAGTTTTTCGGCCGTGTAAACAGGGGAGTAGCCGCGTGCTAGCAGCCCCAGGACTTCGGTTTCGCGTGGCGATAGGCCATGGGCTTGGGCAAGGTGGGCGCAGGTCTCGTCGATTTTCCCGGCAATGGTCTGTGCGCTGTCGAGGCTCGTCCCCGTGCTGCGCCGGCGTCCTTGAAAGGCCGTGATCAGCAGCATGATGGACAAAAGCACCGTCACGACAATTTGATATATCTCGTAGGCCTGCGGTCCGGGGGCGATAAGGCTGTGAAAGGCCAAGCCGGCCAAACGTCCTGCGCCGTAGACGCTGAGCACGACGCTGGCGGCAAAAAGAGTAGGTATCTCGCCCGAGCCGACGAGGGTGGTAGCCGCGGCCAAACCGAACAACAAGATAAAGGCCATGGAAAAGACGACAAGCATTCCGCCCAAGCTATGAACAAAAGAGCCGTTGGGAAAGCTGATGACAATAAGGATGGCACAAGCGAAGGCGGGCACGACCACCTGATAGAGGGATGCGTAGAGGGGTCGGTGAGGTCGTGCTGCGCCTACCGCTGCGAGTATGGCCGCCGCAAGAAGGAACAAAGCCAACTCTTCGTCGATGCCAAAGAGCTGCGGGCGGGCGCCGTCGGAGGCCACTCCTGCTTTAATGTAGACGCCGAAAGTGAAGATGCCGACGAGGGGCACGGCCAGAAGCGATGTTACCGTAGAGAGATCGCGGCTACGAGATCGATGCGCATTCGGCTTTGATCGGGGAAGCGTCGAAGCCATCGGGTTCGCTCCGCGCGTGAAGCCCCCCGTCAAGAAGAGCAAGCCGGCGGAGGCGCATGAAAGCAGCAGAATCCAAAGCACGCTGCGCAGAGTTGAAGGCAGCAGCGACAAGCTCCAGAAAAGCAGTGTCGCGGCACCCATGGCGCCCGAGACGAGAAGCGCGTTCTCTCCCAGCGTCTTGCGGCCGAGCCGCTCTATGAACAGGGTCACAAGGGGCAGGGTGGCCGCGCCGCAACAGGCGCCCGCCGCGAACAGAGCGATCCAAGGCAGGGGAACAAAGGAGTCAATTGCAAGCACGAGCCCTCCGCCTGCGTTAAGGATGACAGCTGTCTGGAGAACACGACGTTTGGCGGAGGGATCCGATGCCTCGCGGCTGGCAGCGAGTACGACCGAGGTGGCTACTAGAGTGAACATCTCGGCCCCCACAAAGAAGGGGATAAAGGGCGCATCTGGAAAGTTCACCAAAATACTTCGAGTTGCCGGGGAGGTTGCGACGAAGACGACTAGTATGGCAAACGTAAGTCGCTGCGAGGGGCAAGAGGACCTCTTTGTTGGGCTCTTCTCATTCATAGACAGTAAAACCCCAGTTCAAAAGGACTATACAACATTTCCGTGACACCGTTACGACAGATCTGCGATTTTCCATTGCGCTCCTTTTTACCACAATGGGCCCCGTTGGATGCGGCGTGGCTTGAAGCAGCGAGCGAAAGCGTTGAAGCCGCGTCTAATGGGCAAAGTACCATGAAACAAAGGAGAGGACAATGATGAACACCAAACAAGATCGCACGATGAGCCGCCGAGCTTTTCTTTCTTCCGCGCTGTTGGCGAGCGCCGGGGTGGCAGGTACGACCGCTTTGGCGGGTTGCGCTCCCAAGGTGGCGGGATCGGCTTCGGGAGCATTGGCGGAGACGGGCGTTGCAAACGACGGCTGGATGGGCAGCGAGCCGACGATCAACGACGACGAGATCGTCAAGGAGCTTGAGGCTGACGTAGTGGTTGTAGGCGTGTCCGACGCTGGCTCCATCGCCGTGCGCTCGGCTGTTGAGGCTGGTGCGTCGGTCGTGGCTATTGAAAAGGGCGAGTACGTGCAGGCTTGCGGCAGCGACATCGCCGTGCCCAACGGCCCCATTCAGGCTCGCTACGGTCGCGAAAACGCTGTGGATGTGAACGAGCTGGTGCTGCGTCATCAGGAAGAGTGCCTTCACCACACGAGCGAGCCCATCGTCCGCCGCTTCTGCAACGAGATGGGCGAGGTGTTCGACTGGATTCTGGAGGCGGATCCCGACGTGTTCATCCTCGATACCATTTTCGATGACGTACCTGATGACAAAGCCGAGAACTACCTCATGCCGAATCGGTTCCCCATGGCTATCGAGGGATACAACCACGAGAGCGAAGGCATGCCTACTTATCCGGTAACCGTGAAGTTTCCCGCCTTGAAAACGCTGACCACAATGAACTACGAGAAGGCCTGCGATGAGGGCGACGTGACGGGTTTGTTCGGTTATGCAGGCCGCAAGCTCATCATGGAGGACGGCCGCTGCGTGGGCGTTTATGCGGAAGATATTCTGAACGGGGGATATGTGAAGGTGACGGCTCGTAAGGGCGTCATTTTGGCCACGGGCGACTACAAGGACAACCCCGAGATGCTAGAGGCGCGCTCCCCGCAGCTGCAAACCAATGGCAACGGCATCCTGAGCATTCTGAAAGATGCGAAGGGCGAGAGCGCTTGTATGGGCGAAGGTCACAAGATGGGTCTGTGGGCCGGTGCGCGCATTCAGGATTTCTCGGCGGTGATGATTCACCACATGGGCGGCGGGGCCGGCTCCGACGGCCGCGGCGTCATGGGCATCAACGGCTATCTGCAGCTGAATCTTGATGGCAAGCGCTTCATGAATGAGGATATGCCCGGCCAGCAGCTTGAGAACCAAATCGAGAAGCAGCGCGAGCGCACCACCTGGCAGTTCTTCGATGCCGCATGGCCCGAGCAGGTGAAGAACTTCCCCGGCGGCCACGGCGTTGTGCTGTGGTGCCTTGACGAGACGCCGAAGAACCACCCCACCAACACCAATTGGCGCACCCTTCAGGATATCGAGGATGCCGTGGAAGAGGGGCGCTCTCTTCGCGCCGATAGCCTTGAGGAGCTGGTGGCCCAAATCGAGGGTATCGACCAAGAGCAGGCGCTGGCTTCAATTGCTCGCTACAATGAGTTGGCCGCCTTGGGCGTCGACGCCGATTTTGGCAAGGACGCACGCCGCTTGTTCGCTCTGGCCAATCCGCCTTACTACGCCTGCAAGCTGGAGCCCGCGCTGAATCTCGCCAACATGGATGGTTTAGAGAGCGACGAGTTTTGCCACACCTTCGACGAAGATCGCAACGTCATCCCTGGTCTTTACGCTGCGGGTAATGTGCAGGGCAATCGGTTCGCGGTGCAGTATCCCATCTCGATGCCCGGTTGCTCTGTAGGTATGGCCCTGTTCTATGGCTACGTAGCCGGTCAAAGTGCCGCCCAAGAACTGTAGGAGCCATCTGTTCAGTTTCTAGCAAGGTCTAACAGAGGAAATCAACGATCCCCCCTCCGCAACGCGCGAGCTTCCCTCCCCGGCTCGCGCGTTTGCTTTGGTTTGACTCGCTTTCTGCATGAATCCGCATCGCTTGAAAAGGAAAGGTTAATCGCCAACCCGTCCTTTTTGCGACGGAAAAAGAAGGGCACGGGCTGGGGGGGGGGGATCTGTCTCGACGCTTTCGTCAGCCGCAGCAAGCTCCATCGCCATCGACGTCGTTATGGACCATGCCCAGTTCGTCGATACTCTCGAGGACATGATGACCATTGGCATCAAGGCCGTCCTTTCGGAGAAAAGGTAGGTAGCTGCACTATCTTCTGAGGATTTACCCGAGAAGATGCCACTTCGACCCCGCTTTGGCAGGGCGACCATTTCGGGGTCGAAGTGGCATCGTCTCAAAATGGGGGCGCTCAGCCATAACTGCCCTCAACTGGCATTTTTCTGCCACTTCAGGCCAGTAATGGCAGAGGCGTCACGTGCCCACCGACCATTTCGGCCCTCAACTGGCATTTACTCGTGGAAAGGGGAAATGCGCAGCGTTTGGAAGAGTGCGCAGGCAGCTATCCGGAGCAGCTGCTCGGAGCAGCCATTGCCATACGAGTCAAATGACAGTCAAGCAAGCGCTTCGGGCGTTCGGCGCTGGGGTTTTACCAAAACTTTTCGGAACTGACGGTGGCTCTTTACGGATGTTGCTCAGTTCTTTTACGGAGCGGGGCCATCATGAATGCACGGAAGCGACGTTCCCTTGTGGGTCGCTTCCGCGAGTTGAATGGCCCTTGCGGGCGGTGGTTCTGGGATGCCGACCCGCGCGTTTGAAAGGAACGACGACATGAAAGCATCTTCGGTATCTTCTCGTTTGCCGCGGCGGTTGCGGCGGCTGGCGGCGCTTGTTGGAGCAGCGGCTCTATGCGGCGCGCTGGCATTGGCGCTTGCGGGTTGCGCGGGCACATCGGCCGGCGATACGGCCGCAGCGGGCGACTCGGCCAGCGCATCTGGCGGCAGCGGCGCATCCGCCAACGCTCCCATCTCGGTGTACTCCCGCGAGGACGGCTCCGGCACCCGCGGCGCCTTCGTTGAGCTGTTCGGCATCGAGCAGAAGGACGCCAACGGCGACAAGGTGGACATGACCACTCCCGCGGCCGCCATCACCAACTCTACGGCGGTCATGATGACGTCGGTGGCGGGTGACCCCAACGCCATCGGCTACATCTCCTTGGGCTCGCTGGATGACACGGTGAAGGCGGTGTCTATCGACGGCGTCGCGCCCACCGCCGCGGCGGTGAAGGACGGCTCCTATGCCATCGCACGTCCCTTCAACATCGTGACCAAGGGAGAGCTCGCCGCGCCGGCCGCCGACTTCCTCGCGTTCATCATGAGCGCCGAGGGGCAGGCCGTGGTGAGCGACAACAACTACATCGCCATCGACGATGCAGCCGCCCCCTTCGCCTCCAACGGCGCCAGCGGGAAAGTGGTCGTGGCCGGGTCCTCCTCGGTCACGCCGGTTATGGAGAAGCTGGCCGAGGCCTTCCAAGCCGCTAATCCCCAGGTGACCGTGGAGGTGCAACAGTCCGATTCCACCACGGGCGTTAACATGGCGCTCGACGGCACCTGCGACATCGGCATGGCTTCCCGCGACCTGAAGGACTCCGAGACCGGCGCCGGCGCCGAGGGCACCGCCATCGCCCTGGATGGCATCGCGGTCATTGTGGCTCCTTCTTCCTCGGTGAGCGACCTGACGAGCCAGCAGGTGTGCGACATCTACACCGGCGCGGCCACCAGCTGGGCCGACGTCGCCTAAGCGGGCCCGACCATGTTGTTCTCCCTGATGAACACGCCGGCAGCGGCCGCCCGCCCGGTGCCGGGCGCGCCGGGCCCCGGGGCACCTGTGGCCGCTCGCGTGCCCAAGCGCGGCTCCCATGCCCTTCGCGAAGGGGCCGCCCGCACCCTGTTCGCCGCAGCGGCGGCCCTCTCCATCGCCGCCGTGGCGCTGATCTGCCTGTTCCTGCTGGCCAACGGCGTACCCGCTATGGTTAAGATTGGCCTGCCGGAATTCCTCTTCGGCACCACATGGCGCCCGGCCAACGACCTCTACGGCATCTTCCCCATGATTGTGGGCAGCCTGTACGTGACGGCCGGCGCCATGATCGTGGGCGTGCCGGGCGGCCTGCTCACGGCGCTGTACCTCTCGCGGTTCGCTCGCGGTCGCGTGGGCTCCTTCCTGCGTAGCGGCGTGGAACTGCTGGCCGGCATTCCGTCGGTGGTCTACGGCTTCTTTGGGTTGGTCATTATCGTGCCCTTCGTGCGTCTGCTCGGGCCGGGCACGGGGCTTTCGGTGCTGGCGGCCAGCCTTATTTTGGGCATTATGATTCTGCCCACCGTTATCACCGTGGCCCAAAGCGCTTTGGACGCCGTGCCCGCCCGCTACTACGAGGGTGCCCTGGCTCTCGGCGTCGACCACGAGCATGCGGTGTTCAAGGTGGTGGCCCCGGCGGCCGTCTCCGGGATCATGGCCGCCATCGTGCTGGGGCTGGGACGGGCCATCGGCGAGACCATGGCCGTGGTTATGGTGGCCGGCAACATGCCCATCATTCCCGACTCGCTGCTGTCCGGCGTGCGCACTATGACGGCCAACATCGTGCTGGAAATGGGCTACGCCGCCGACCTGCACCGCGAGGCCCTCATTGCCACTGGCGTGGTCCTGTTCGTGTTCATCTTGCTGATCACGATGCTGCTCAGCGTTATTCGGAAGAGAGGTGAGGCGCGATGAGCGATGGCTTCAACCTGCGCTTGCGTCGCCCGCGGCCCTCGGTGGTCGCCTGCTCGCCGACCTTGGGAGCCCTAGGTGCCGTCAATCTGATGCCTGCTTACTTCGCCGAGGAAGATGCCTTGGAGACGCGCATCGCCCGCTCGTCCCGTCGGCGCCGCGCGGTGTCGGCCTTGCTGCGCTGGCTCACCTATGCCGCCGCAGCGGTAACTGCGGCCGTGCTGCTGTTCGTGGTGGGCTACATCCTGGTGCGAGGCATGCCCGCGCTTACCCCCGACCTGTTCCAGTGGGAGTACACCTCCGAGAACGTATCGCTTCTGCCGGCGCTCGCCTCGACGGTCATCATGGCGCTGCTGGCTTTGGCGCTGGCGGTGCCCGTAGGCGTCGGCGCTGCCATCTACCTGGTGGAGTACGCCCGCCGAGGCAGCCGCTTCGTGCGCCTGGTGCGCGTGACCGCCGAAACGCTGCAGGGCATTCCCTCCATCATCTACGGCCTGTTCGGCATGCTGTTCTTCGTGACGGCTTGCGGCTGGGGCCTCTCGCTTCTGTCCGGTGCCTGCACTCTGGCCATCATGGTGCTGCCGGTCATCATGCGCACCACCGAGGAGGCGCTCATGGCGGTGCCCGATTCCTACCGCGAGGGCGGCTTCGGCCTCGGCGCCGGGCGGCTGCGCACGGTGGCCCGCTGCGTGCTGCCCTCGGCGGTGCCCGGCATTTTGGGCGGCGTCATTTTGGCTCTCGGCCGCTGCGTGGGCGAGGTGGCGGCCCTGCTGTTCACCGCCGGCACCGTGGCCCAAATCCCCGACTTCGCTGGCCAGGGCATTTTCGCCCTCTTCGACTCCTGCCGCACCCTGGCCGTGCACATGTACACCCTGGCCTGCGAGGGCCTGCATGTGAACGAGGCCTACGCCACCTCGGTGGTGCTGCTGATCCTCGTTCTTCTGCTGAACGCCGCCATGCGCGTGGTGGCACAGAAAATGGAAGTGAGCAAGAAATGACGAGCTTTTTGAAAGAACTCGCGAAAGAGACGAGCGTCCCCGCGGCAGCTGAGGTTCCAGAGGCCGCACCCGCCCCTGCGAAGATGGCCGTCGAGCACCTGAACCTGTTCTACGGCGACTTCCAAGGACTGCGCGATATCAATCTCACCTTCCCGGAGAACCAGGTGACGGCGCTTATCGGCCCCTCTGGTTGCGGCAAATCCACGCTGCTGAAGACGCTGAACCGCATGAACGATTTGGTGGAGGGCTGCCGCGTGGAAGGCTCGGTGCTCCTCGATGGCGCCGACGCCTACCGCACGCTGGATCCCACCGACCTGCGCCGTCGCGTGGGCATGGTGTTCCAGCAGCCCAACCCGTTTCCAATGAGCATCTACGACAACGTCGCCTTCGGCCCCCGCAGCCATGGGGTGCGCGCCAAGGCCGAGCTGGATATCATCGTAGAGGAGTCGCTGCGCGCGGCCGCCATCTGGGACGAGCTGAAGGATCGCCTGAAGAAGAACGCGCTCGGCCTGTCCGGCGGCCAGCAGCAGCGCCTGTGCATCGCTCGTGCCCTGGCCGTGCAGCCCGAGGTGCTGCTGCTTGACGAGTCCACAAGCGCTTTGGATCCCATTTCCACGGCGAAGATCGAGGAGCTCATCGGCCAGCTGAAGGAGCGCTACACGGTGATCATGGTGACCCACAACATGCTGCAGGCCCTGCGTATCTCCGATAAGACGGCATTCTTCCTGCTGGGCGAGGTGGTGGAAGCCGGCGACACCGACACTATCTTCTCTGCCCCCACCGATTCGCGCACCGCCGATTACGTCGCTGGCCGTTTTGGGTAGCGGCATTCCCGTTTCCGTAGGGGCTGACTTTGGTCAGCCCTCGCGGGTGGGTTGCGTCCGCATGGCAAAAGAGGGGCGACCAAGGTCGTCCCCTACGGAGGGTTGGGCTTAACGGTCGGTAGCGCCGCACGATTTTACTTTCATTTTACGTGGCTCTTACGGCGGCTGCTCAATGAGGCTTCATACTCCTTCCCTGCTGAGACGAGCGCGGGCCGCAAGGGCGCGACCTGCCGATGAACGCGGCTTGCAAGGGGCGAGTTGCCGTGAGAAGGAGACGCATAGGTGGAAGAACTGCTGCAAATCGGGCTGGGGCTGTTCGGCGGTCTGGCTCTGTTCCTATACGGCATGAACCTCATGAGCAACAACCTGCAGGAGGCGGCCGGTGAGCGCATGCGCGCCATTCTATCCGCCGTGACGAAGAACCCCTTTTTCGGTGTTCTGGCTGGTGCACTGGCCACGGCGGTGCTGCAAAGCTCCAGCGCCACCACGGTTATGGCCATCGGTTTCGTGGCTGCCGGTCTCATGGGGCTGCGCCAAGCCATTCCCATTATCATGGGCGCGAATATCGGCACCACCATCACGGCGCAGATCATCGCCTTCAAACTGTCCGATTACGTGCTCGGCATCGTGCTCGTGGGCTTCCTCATCATGCAGCTCGCCAAGCAGGGACAGATGAAGTACGTCGGCACTGCCGTTTTCGGCTTCGGGCTTTTGTTCCTCGGCATCGACACCATGGGCGCTGTCATGAAGCCCTTGGCCGAGAACCCCGTGTTCACCGACCTGATTGCCCAGGTGACGGGCGTGCCGGTGCTCGGCGTTCTGGTGGGCACCCTCATGACGCTCGTGGTGCAAAGCTCCAGCGCCACTATCGCCGTGCTGCAGAACTTCGCCGCCACGCCGGGCGTCGATGGAGCGAGCATCATCGGCCTGGAGGGCGCCATTCCCATCCTGCTCGGCGACAATTTGGGCACCACCATCACGGCGCTTCTCGCCGCCATCGGCCAGTCCCGCGACGCCAAGCGCGTGGCCCTGTCCCACTGCATCTTCAACCTGTCGGGTTGCCTGCTGTTCGTGTGGCTCATCGGCCCTGCCGCCGCGGTGGTGGCCGCCATCCCGCCGGCCGGCCCCGAAGTGGAGGTCATCGCCCGGCAGATTGCCAACGCGCACACGCTGTTCAACGTGACCATGACGGTGCTGTGGCTGCCGCTTGTGTCGGTGATGGTGAAGATCGTTATGGCGATTCTCCCCGAGAAGCCGCGCCGTCCCCGCGATCCGCTGGCGGACACGCTGGAGACGCCGCTGGCCCCCGACGCGGCGGCCGCCTAGCCCCGCACCTCGCGACCGATGGCACCGCCCCGCGCCGTCGGTCGCTTTCGCGTAGGTTTCCGGTTGCGCCGAGGCCGTGTGGGCTGTTCGGTTCGCCCCACGGCTCTCTGACGTCTCGCCGCCCACCTCCGCGCTACGCGGCTGTTGCGCTACAATGGCCGCGCACCTGTTCCAGAAAGGATCCCCATGAGCAAAGCCCCGCTCATCTATTACGTGGAGGACGACGAGCACATTCGCGACCTGACGGCTTACGCGCTGCATCAGGCGGGCATGGAAGTGCGCGCGTTCCACGACGGCGATGGTCTTGTTGAGCGGTGTGTGGCCGAGCCGCCCGATGCGGTGCTGCTGGACATCATGCTGCCCGGAGACGACGGCCTCGTTCTGCTGCAGGCCCTGCGCGGCAATACAGCGACGGAGAATATGCCCATCATGATGCTCACGGCCAAAGGCACCGAGTTCGACAAAGTGGTGGGACTCGACGCCGGCGCCGATGACTATCTGGCAAAGCCCTTCGGCATGATGGAACTCATCTCGCGGGTGAACGCGCTGTTGCGCCGTGCGAATCGTCCGGCCCAAGGCGCCGCAGAAGAGATAGCGGAACCCAGTGACCTTATGGTCGTCGGCGCGATCAAGCTGTCGCCGTCCGCCCGTACGGTGATGGCGGACGGCCGTGAAGTCAACCTCACGCGCAAGGAGTTCGACCTTCTGCGCACGCTTATGGAGAATAAGGGCCGGGTGCTCACCCGCGAGCAGCTGCTCGAGCAGGTGTGGGGCGTAAGCTTCGTCGGCGAGACGCGCACGGTCGACATGCACGTGAAGACGCTTCGTCGCAAGCTGGCCGAAGCGGCCCCCGGCTCCGAAGAAGCCGTCGCCACTGTGCGCGGCGTAGGCTATCGATTGAAGAAGAGTGCCTCGTGAGTGCCGCTGATAAGTCCCGTTGCGGCGATGCTCGGGCGGCTGCGGCACCTGCGTCAGCGCCTACGCCGGGCGCTGACAAGCCGGCGCGATCGGCCTCGGCTCTCGCGCGCAACGAGGAGCTGGCCCGGGCCGAGAAGATGCGTCGCGAGTTCACGGCCAATGTCTCCCACGAAATGAAGACGCCCCTGCAGGTGATTTCCGGCTATGCCGAGCTGATGGCCAACGGTCTGGTGCCCCCCGAGGATGTGCCCCGGTTCGCCCAGCTCATTTATGAGGAATCCCAGGCCATGCGCGCGTTGATCGACGATGTGCTCATCCTGTCGCGTCTCGACGAGATGGCTCCCGGCGCCGACGAAGCCGAGGCGGTGGATCTGCGCGCCGTGGCCGAACGCGTCGTGGGACGTTTGACCAAGCTGGCTGCCGATGCCGATGTGGAGGTGCATCTCAAGGCGGAACCAGTTACTGTCCAGGGCAACGAGACCCTGCTCAAGCAGATGATCTACAACCTGGTGGAAAACGCCATCCGCTACAACCGCGAAGGCGGCTGTGTGCTCGTGGAGGTGTATGAGGAGGACGTCCCCGCCGGTGAAGGGCCAAGCGGTGAGGGAGGCGTCCGCATCGGCATCGTCCGCGTGAACGATACGGGCGCGGGTATTCCCGCCGACAAGCTGGAGAAAATCTTCGAGCGCTTCTACCGCCTGGAGAAGAGTCGCTCCAAGGAACTGGGCGGCACGGGATTGGGCCTGGCCATCGTCAAGCACGCCGCCCTTTACCACGGCGGCGAGGTGTTCGTGGAAAGCGAGGAAGATGTCGGTACTCGCTTTACGGTGCGTCTACCCATCGGCTGACAAAGATTTCCAGAAATAGTAAAAGTGCTTGCAAGGCTGAGCCTTCAGAGGCTCGTGCCTCACCAGTTAGAAGGTTTCTCTAGCGAAAACGAGACGGGTTGCCATTCCACGACGGAGCCGGCACGTCGTGTGGCCGGTAGGTCGATCAGGCGCTGGTTGGAGGAGCCGCACCACTTCAGCTCGAGGGACTTGCGCGATTCCACGAAGGGGCCGTCCACCAGCACGTCGATATGGTCGAGCAAGTTGGCGATGGCAGGATCCGTCCGCCCCGCAAGGTCGTCGTAGAGGTAGCCCGTGTAGCACCAGATGCCGTAACCCTCGCGCTTCAGCGCGGCCGCCAGAGCCGCGCAGGCCTCCGGCTGCTCGAAGGGCTCGCCACCGGAGAGGGTCACGTCATGCACGAGGCCGTTGGCACGAATATCGGCCAGAAGGGCCGCCAGCGTCGTTTCGGTGCCGCCCTCGGCCGGCTGGCTTTCGGGGTTGTGACAGCCGGGACAGTGGTGCGAGCACCCCTGGACGAACACGGCGTAGCGCAGGCCGGGGCCGTCCACGATGGAGTCGGGCACCGTGCCGTACAGCGAGATGGTGGTGTTTTCGAAGTCGTTTTCCATAGCCGCCATTGTAGCGCACTCCGGTCCATGCATCCGTCGGCTGCGTCTCTGTCATAAAGTTGGCATGACCGCTCCTTCAAGCAGCGATGGTGAGCAACGTTTATCCAACAGCTTATGTTGTGCCGTATGTCAAGACTTTCCTGTCACCAGGTTTTGCGTATACTGAAATCAAGCCTTGTTCCCGCCATATACTGCGATGGACCGACGTATTATGACGAGGGAGCTCTAGAAGCGGTTGGAACGGAGATTCGCATCCGTTGATGCGAAAGCCGGGAGACCCGATGCGAGCACCCACCTTTTGAGGTGGGTTCATCCTCTGGCGTGGGGCAGGGCTATTTTTGTGCCCAAAAGTGCCACGAAGTTCTGCGCTACGCGTACTCAGTTGCTGGAGGCGCCTTCCTCGTCTTTGACGGGCACGAGCGAGCCGGTGGCGTCAGTAAGTTTCTGCCCGGTTAGGTCGCCCATGGCCTCTTCAATGAGATGGTTGTGCACGTAGGGGGCCACGGCGCGGATGGCGGCATCGGTGGCAGAGGAGGCCTTGGACGCCTCTGCGATAGTGAAGCTCAGCGAACCCTTGAATCCGTAATCGCTAATGGACGAGAACGACACGCTGGGCCGCTTCTTCAGCTTGCTCACGCGGGCGACGGCCTTCTCGGCGGCGTCCTCGATGTGGTGGGCCGTGGCAGTGAGGCGCTCGCTGTTGGTGGTGACCACCAGGGGAATGGAAATCTCGTTCAGGGGGGACAGCTTACAGACGGCCGTGGAGGTCATGAGCGAGTTGGGGATGTTGGTGATGGTGCCCGAGCTGTCCTTGATGGAGGTGTAGCGCCAGGTGACGTCTTGCACGACGCCGGTGACGCCGGAAGGCCCCATGCGGATGTTGTCGCCGGGTTCCACGGTGCGCGACACGCTGACGGTCAGGCCGCCGATGAGGTTCGATAGCGTGTCTTGAAAGCCGAGGGACACCGCGATACCAACGACGCCAAGGCCGGTGATCATGGCCGAAATGTTCACGTTGAAGCACATGGAAAGCACGCAGCAGATGCCGATGACCCACACCACGATGCGCACCAAGTTGATGAAAATGGAGCTGGAGGGCAGAAGCGAGGTCTTGTTCAGCACCCGCCGCATGAAAGCCACGGTGAGGCGGCATACGACGAAGGTGATCGCGCAGATGATCACGACGCCGAGCATGGTGTTGAACCAGTCGGCGTGAATGAACTTATCGAATATGTCGAGCAAATTGGGCATGGGCTCATTATAGAAGGGCGCCTCCATCCCGAAGGAGAAGGCGCCCGGTCTTCACGGTTTCGTTATCCGATCCTAGTTGGCGGAAGGCGTGGTCGTGCCGGTGTCGCCGCCCTGGTTGCCGGGATCGGTGGTGCCGCCGCTGCCGCTGCCGCCGCCCGTGCCCGGATCGGTGGTACCGCCGGGGTTGTTAGTGCCGGGATCAGTGGTGCCGGGGTTCGACGGCTGGTCGGGTTCCGGTTCCGGCTCGGGTTCGGGCTCGGGGCCCTTCGAAATGGTGATCTGCACCGTGGCACCGGGCTTCACCTTGTCGTTCAGCGGATCCTGCTTCATGACGCGGCCCTCGCCCTGCTTGTCGCTGTACTCGCGGGCCTTCACATCGGCGCCGAATCCCTCGGACTGCAGCTTGTCGATGGCTTCCTCCTCGGTCATGCCAATGACGTTGGGCACCGTGGTCAGCTCGCTTCCGCGGGAGGTGACGACCTCGATGGTGGTGCCGGGCTTCACCGGGTCGCCGGCGGCGGGGCTTTGCGAAATGATCTTGCCCTCGGCGACATCTTCCGAGTACTTGCTCTCGGCTTCCACAACCTTAAGGCCGGCGTCTTCGGCCGCCTGGCGCGCCTCGTCCATGGTCATGTTCTTGAAGTTGGGCGCGTCCACGGTGTCGGGCCCCACGGCAATGGTGAGGGTGATGGTCGTCCCCTTCTGCTGCTTGGTGCCGCCAGCCGGGTCTTGCGCAAGCACGGTGCCCTCGTCGACGGATTCGTCTTCCTTGGTCGTAATCTGCACCTGGAAGCCGGCCTGCTCCAGCGTGAAGGTGGCCTCCTGCTCGGTATTGCCCACCACGCTGGGCACCTCGATGGGCTCGTCGGCAGGGGTCGCCGGCTTGAAGCCGCCCGTTACCGCGAACGCGATGCCGGCCACCAGCGCGATGGCCAGAATGGCGCAAATGGCGATGATGACGGGTTTCTTGCTCTTCTTCGTGTTGGCATCATGGAAGTTCGTCGCTTGGAAATTGCCCGTGGAGCTCGGCGACATGGCCGCCGTGCCGCCGGCAACCGTCGGCATAACCTGGGTGCTCGTGATGCCCGGCACGGGAGCGGGCACGGCGCCCATCATACGCGTCTGGGCCTCGGTGAACGATGAGCTCATGGCACCGGCCGGCAACGTGACGGGACGACCGGCCAGGTAATCGTTCAGGGCGATGCGCATGTCGTTGGCCGTGGCGAAGCGGCGCGCCGGATCCTTCGAAAGGGCCACCATGATGATGTCCTCAAGATCCGGATCGATGTTCGGGTTGATGGAGGAAGGCGCCGCCGGCTCGTCCTTCACCTGCTGCATGGCCACCGATACGGCGTCCGGGCCGTCGAAGGGGAGTTTGCCCGTGGTGGCCTCGTATAGCACGATGCCCAGCGAGTAGATGTCGCTGGCGGCCGTGAGATCTTTGCCCTGGGCCTGTTCCGGCGAGATGTAGTGGGCGGTGCCCAGCACGGCGGACGTTTTGTCGTTCACGGAGTTCTTCGCCCGGGCGATGCCGAAGTCCATCACCTTCACGTTGCCGTCGGGCTGCACCATGATGTTCTGCGGCTTGATGTCGCGGTGGATGATGTCCTGGTTGTGGGCGACGGTGAGCGCCTGGCACACCTGGGCGCCGATCTCGGCGGCCTTGCGCTGGTTGATGGCGCCGCGCTGCTGGATGGCGGTTTTCAAGTCGGACCCGCGCACGAACTCCATGACGATGTAATAGGTGTCGTCGTCCTGGCCCCAGTCGTACACGTTCACGATGTAGGGGCTCTGCAGGTTTGCAGCCGCGGCGGCTTCCTGGCGGAAGCGCTGGGTGAAAGAGGGGTCGGCGGCGAATTGGGGCAGCATCACCTTCACGGCGACGACGCGGCCCAGCGTGCTATCTTGGGCTCGGTATACCTCGGCCATGCCGCCGATGCCGATACGATCTTTAATCTCGTAACGGCCGCCGAAGACCCTGCCCGTCATTGTTCCCTGTCCGGTCACCTTGATACTCCTTAAAGTTCCATGTGCGAGTGCGTTTGCGGTTTAAGTATGCGAACTCTCGTGAGTCTTGCCATTGTACTACAGCGCCCCCGTCACTTCGAGAGCCGTTTCCAGAACGTCGTGGGCGGCGCTAGCGCCAGCCCCCGATTCGCCCTTCTCGATGACGACGGCCACCACGACCTTGGGGTCGGCAGCGGGGGCCATTCCCACGAACCAGCTGTCGTCGCTGCCATCGCCGCGCTCGTGGGTGCCGGTCTTGCCGGCCACGGCCACGTCGTCCAGTGCCGCCTTGCCGCCGGTGCCTTCGGTGACGACGCCCTTCATGATGTCGATCTCAGCGGCGGCGGTGTTGGCGTCCATGGCCTGCTTGAGCTTCACGGGAATGGGCGAGAAGCTGCGCTCGCCGTTGGCGTTGTAGATGCCGTCGACCAGGTAGGGCTGCATGATGGCGCCCTCGTTGGCGATGGCGGCGCCCACCAGCGCCATCTGCAGCACGGTGGCCTGGGGACCGGCGGGGCTCTCGTGCTCGCCCACGGGCTCGCCGCAGGCGGCCCAGGCCGTTTCCCAGGTGGTCATTTCCTCGGGGTCGGGCATGAGGGACGTGGCCAGGGGCAAGTCGAAGGGGATGTCCTCGTTGAACCCGAAGCTGCACGCCATCTGCACGAGCAAATCGCTGCCGAGCTGCACGCCCACCTGGCCGAACACGGTGTTCGACGAGTACCACATGGCCTGTTCCAGGGTGATCTTGCCGTAGGAGCGCTTTTTCACGTTGGTCACGGGCGCGTTGCCGATGTCCATCTCGCCGGGGGAGTCGTAGGTGGTGTCCGCCGTGGCGATGTGATCCTGCAGCGCGGCGGCCAAGGTCACCATTTTGAAGGTGGAGCCGGGCGCGTACAGTGCCTGGGTGGCGCGGTTGAACAGCTCGGAGGAGTCGCTACCGCCTTCCGCAGCCGCCGTGAGCAGTTCCTCGTAGTTGGCGGCGTCGAAGGTGGGGGAGGAGGCCAGCGCGTACACGGCGCCGGTCTCGGGGTTCAGGGCCACCACGGCGCCCACCTGGCCGGCCAGCGCGTTCTGGGCCGCCTGCTGGATGCGGGAATCGATGGAAAGCACGACGTCGTTGCCCTTGGTCTGGATGCCCGCGAGCGAGTTCACCACATCGGTGAAGCTGGCGAAGTTCTGCTCGCCGCGCAGGGTATCGTTGTAGGCGGCCTCGATGCCGGCGGTCCCGAAGCGCTCGGAGGTGTAGCCCACGATGTGCGCCGCCAGCTCGCCGGCGGGGTATTCGCGCTTATAGGAGCCGTCCTCTTGGCGCACCGATGTGGCCAGCACGGTACCGTCGGCGGTGGAGATGGTGCCCCGCTCCATGCGGGCCTCTTTCGCGATGGTGTGGTTGTTCGACGGCATGCTCTGGTATTCCGGCGCCTTGATGACCATGAGGTAGGTGAGGTTGGCCACGAGCACTGCGAACAGCACCGAGAAGACGATCATGGTGCCGGTGAGTCGCTTGCCCAACGCCACGCGTCCCAGCACGGCGTCCGACCCGTGGGCGCCGATGGCCCCGGTCTGGCGCATTTCGGAATCGACGCCGGTGCCCTCGTCGCCGCAGCGCAGCAGGCAGCCGACGATGATGAAGCTGGCGATGAGCGACGAGCCGCCCTGGCTGATGAAGGGCAGTGTGATGCCGGTGAGGGGAATGAGACGTGTGACACCGCCGACGATGATAAACGCCTGCAGCACGATGATGGAGGTGAGGCCCACGGCGGTGAACGAGCTGACGTCGGATTTCGCCCGGGCCGCCGTGACGATGCCGCGAATGGCGAAGCACAAATACAGCAGCAGCACGCCGGCCGCGCCGAGCAGGCCCGTCTCCTCGGCGATGACGGGGAAGATGAAGTCGCTCTCGGCGACGGGAATGCCGCCTTGCGCCACCGGCTCGCCGCCCATGCCCCGGCCGATGCCGGTGCCGAACAGGTCGCCGTCGGCGATGGAATAGAGGCTCTGCACCAGCTGGAAGCCGCCGCCCTGAGCCTCGGCGAAGGGATCCTGCCAGATGGCGACGCGGGTCTGCACGTGGCCCATCATGCCGTAAAGGGCCACGGCCGCAATGGCCGCAAGCCCGATGGAGACTACCAGGTAGAGCTTCTTCCCCGTGGCCACATACAGCATGATGACGAACACGGAGAACAGCACGAGCGCGAGGCCGAGGTCCTTCTCCAACACGACGACGATGAAGGCGAGCGCCCACATGACGATGAGCGGGAGCAGGGTGGCGAGGCTCGGCAGCCACAGCGGCCCCACCTTCCACGTGAACACCGAGAGCATCTCGCGGTTGGCGGCCAGGTAGGCGGCGATGAAGAACACGATGAGGATCTTGGCCAGCTCGCCGGGCTGGAAGCTGAAGCTGCCGAAGCGCAGCCACAGTTGGCCGCCGCCGGACTCGTAGCCGATGACCGGCAGCATGGGCGAGAGCAGCAGCAAGATGCCCACGATCATAAGCGTGTACTTGTAGTTGGCGAGCTTGTCCAGATTGCGCACGACAGCCAGCGTCGCAATCATGGCCGCGATGCCGATAAACAGCCACAGCAGCTGGTTTACGGCCAAATCGGGCACAATGCGGGTCACAAACGCGATACCGATGCCCGACAGCGCGAACGAAATGGGCAGAATAGCTGGGTCGGCTGCGGGCGCGAGCAGACGTACGGCAATGTGGGCCACGAGGAACGCGGCGAAGATGCCGAGCGGCACGCCCAGGGTGTTGAAGGACAGCTCCTGGCCGCCGGTGACCACCATCATGGCGAAGAGCACGATGACGATGGGCGAGGCGATGAGCAGGAGCATCAGCTCTATGTTGCGCCGGGTCATCGGTTGGTTCCTCCCGCAGCGCCGCCTTGTGCGTCGCGGCTCGTGCCAGCGCCTGTGTTGCCGGAGCTCGCGTCGCTCGTGCCGGAGCCAGCGCCCGATGAAGGCGACGCACTTTGCGAGCCGCCCGTCGTGCCTTGTGCGTCCGTGCCGCCCTGCGCGCCGCTGGCCGTGCTGCCGCCAGCACCTTTCGCACCCTTCGCGGGTTCCTCAGGCTGGTTGGCCTCGGCCGCAGCCCGGGCCGCTTCCTCTTCAGCAGCCTTGCGGTCGGCGATCTCCTTCTCGTATTCCGCGACGAGGCTGTTGGCGGCTTCCAAAGAATCCACCTTGATGCCCTCCTCGCTCAGGCGATTGGCGGTGCCCGGCTGCAAGTCGTCTAACGCCACGTCGGTCACGCGGTCGAGGTGATTGAACGAGAATCCGAAGATGTCGCCTGGAACGCCCTGGTACACGGCGACTTTCCCATCCTGAGCCACCAGATAGGCGGCGTTGGACGCCAGATAGTTGAACCCATAGGCGCAACCGGCGATGATGGCCACCAGCAAAAGCGCCAGCATGATGGCCGTCGCGCGGCTCTTGCGCGTCAGCTTGCGGCGGTGCTGCTCGGCCAGACCCGTGACGTCCACGACGATGACGGTGACGTTGTCGTAGCCGCCCCGGCCAACGGCCTCGTTCACCAGCTGGGCCGCGCAGCGCTGGGGCTCGCTGTGGCTGGCGAGGATCTTGGCGATCTGGTCATCTTCCAACATCGTGGAAAGCCCGTCGGAGCACAGAAGCAGGCGGTCGCCGGCTTCCACGGTGATTTCGAACAAGTCGGGCTGGGTGCGCGGGTCGCTGCCCAAAGCGCGGGTGATGACCGAGCGCTGGGGATGAACGCGGGCCTCGGCCTCGGTAATTTGCCCGGCCTCGATAAGGTCGGCCACAAGCGAGTGGTCGCGGGTGAGCTGCTGCATCTGCCCCTTGTGCAGAAGGTAGGCCCGCGAGTCGCCCACCTGGGCGATGACGAGCTTGTCCTTCTCAAGCATGGCGGCGGTGCAGGTGCAGCCCATGCCGGCGCGGCCGACGCCCTCGCGGGCGGCGCGGATGATGGCGAGGTTCGCCTCTTCCACGGCCTGGCCGAGCGCCGAGGCATCGGGGTGTGCCGGTGCGCGGTCGCAGATGACGTCCACGGCGATTTCGGACGCCACTTCCCCGGCGGCGTGGCCGCCCATGCCGTCGCATACCACGTACAGCGGCGGGGCGACGGCCAGCGAATCCTCGTTATGCTCGCGCACGCAGCCGACATCGGTGCGACTGCCGAAAGTTGCGCCGCTCTTCTTGCGCTTTGCCCGGGCCATTATTGGTTCCTCACGCGGATGTCGACGTCGCCGATGGTGACGAGGTCCTTGTTGCGCAGGGCTACCGGGTCATGGACGGGGCGTCCGTTCACGGCGGTGCCGTTCTTCGAACCCAAATCTTCCACGAAGAGGTTCTGGCCCATCAGCTGGAAGCGGGCATGACGGCCGGACACGTAGCCGGCGCCGATGACGATGTCGGCCCCGGGCGAGCGGCCCACGATGACGGGCCCGTGCACGGCGATGGAGACGCCGCGCAGCTCTTTGGGGCCGCGTTCCACCGACACCGTCCAGCCGCGTTCCTTCTTGCGGGAACCTTTGACCATGCCGATGCCGGTGCGCATGATGGCGAACAGAAACAAATAGAGCAGCGCCACGAACAACAGGCGCGCGATGAGCAGAACGAGATCGATCACCGATAGCCTCCTTTGGCTCGCTAAGGTGCGGGCGGGCTAGATGAGCTGGAACTCGAGGTTGGTGGTGCCCACGATGATGCGGTCGGCGTCGTGCAACGCGGTGGATTTGATCTGGCGCCCGTTCACGAAGGTGCCGTTGGTGGAGCCGAGGTCGGTGAGAATCCAGGCGCCGGACTCGTCCTGGCGGATTTCCGCGTGTACGCGCGAGACGTTGATGTCGGGGATGACGATGTCGTTCTTCGACTCGCGCCCGATGGTCTCGGCCTGGCCGGGCAGCGTGAAGGCGCGGTCGTTGGTGATGTCATAGATATAGGCTTGGCGAGGCTCGTCGTCCTCGTAGTAGTCGTCTTCCACGTACTCGTCGACGGGCGCGGCCTGGTAGTCGTAGCCGCCGGCGGGTGCGGGTGCTGGCGCCGGAGCGGGAGCGGGCTGCTGGTAGCCGTAGCCCGCTTGCGGGGCGGCCGCGCGGGCCGGACCGCCGCCGGGACGGATGCCGTAGCGGGCGTACTCTTCCTGACGCAGCTGCTCAACTAGGGGGGAGGCCACCATTTCGGCAATAACGTCGAACTTGCCGTGGCGCAGGTCGTCGTCCACGATGAAGCGCACGAGGGGCTGGCCGTCCATGACGAGGCCCTGCTCGGCGGCTTTGGCGGAAAGGTAGGTTTCGGTCTCGCCAGCCAGGGTGGGGTAGTAGCCCAGAAGGCGGCGGTCATCGTCGGCGTTGACGAGCACGGTATAAAGCGTGGGAGCGTACTGCTTGCCTGCGCCGACCATCTTCTCGCGGCGCATCTGCTTCTCGGCCTTCTTGGCAATCTGCACGGGAGACAACGGGGCCGCGCCCATGCGATCGGCAGCGCCTTCCACGGTGTCTTCCATCTTGCCCTCGAATTTTGAGAGGAGTCCCATGTGCTTCTCCTTGTTCTTGCGTGTTTAAGCTGCGTTCTTCTTGTGTGGTTGCGCTGCGCTTTCAGTGCAGCGTTCAGTAGCACAGCAGCTTATTTTGCCATAAAACCTATGCACGCACCTCATCGACCAACCATTTTACTTAATTGCCACAGTGACAATTTTGTTCGATTGGTCTTGCCGGATGGCCCGGCCGCGGAAATAATGCGCCAGAGTTTGGGCAAAACGACAGGGTTGGTACCGCGCGCCCTCCCGCACCCCCACCTTCTGGCAAAACGGCTAGTTTGGTACCGCGCGCACCCCCGAAATTCCTTCGCCGGGAACCTGTTTTTGCCACTTGTTGCTTTTCCGCCGCGCGCTGTGCTCCCTGCTGCTCCCGGCTTGCGAAAAAGTTAAAATGAAACCATCGAAAAAGTTAAAATGAAGTTGTCGAAAATGTTAAAATGAAATCGTCGAAAAAGTTAAAATAGCCTGATCGGAGGCATCGTGAAAACTTTGGAAATAGCCAACTATATTCCTCGCATTGCAGATGAGGAGATCAGTGAGCTCATGAAGGTTTTCGGTGCTGTTGTCATCGAGGGCCCCAAGTGGTGCGGCAAGACCACGACCGCGAAAAGTCATGCTCTTTCGGAAACGAGCATGGCCGATCCCCATAATGATTTTCAAGCCCGTCGCATTGCGGAGCTCGACCCGGCGCTGGCTCTCGAAGGGCCGCGGCCGCGTCTGATTGACGAGTGGCAGGACGTCCCGAAGCTCTGGGACGCCGTCCGCTACGAGTGCGACAAGGCACCCGATCGCGGCCAGTTCATACTGACGGGCTCCTCTTCGCCGAAAAAGCGCAAGACGTCCGGTAAGGAGCAGCCGAAACACAGCGGCGCTGGTCGTATGGCGCGCATTCCCATGGGCACCATGACTCAGCAGGAGATGGGGCGATCCTCGGGCGCTGTGTCGGTTCGCGGCCTTTTCAAGGGGGAGGTCGGGAAGGGGGTTTCGGGGCTGTCGCTGAAGGATGTGGCCTCGCTCGTTGTCAAAGGTGGTTGGCCCGCCGCGATTGACTTGCCTCCGGATGCGGCCGCGCGTATTGCGAGAGGCTACCTTCAGGCCGTCATCGAGGAAGACATTCACGAGGTTGATGGCGTCGAGCGCGACAAGGACAAGGTAAGGAAGCTCATTGCCTCCCTTGCGCGCAATGAGTCCACGCTGGCGAGCAACAAAACACTAATGAGGGACGCAAGGGATCCTGGGGCTACAGAGGAGGCGCTGACGGCGCCCACGCTCAACGAGTATCTGGACGCCCTGCGGCGCCTCTACTTTGTTCAAGACATTCTTCCCTGGGCACCTTCCGTACGGTCATCCGTCCGTATTAGATCGGCCGTCAAAAGGCACCTCGCTGACCCGTCCCTGGCAGCCGCCTCGCTGGGGGTGTCCGTTGAGGCCCTGATCCAGGATCTTGAGACGCTCGGCTTTCTGTTCGAGTCGCTAGTGGCTCACGACCTCATTGCCTATGCTGGAGCAATGGGGACCCAGGTCAGGCACTACCACGACGATAAAGACCTCGAGGCGGATCTCGTTCTGGAAGCGGCCGATGGCTCCTGGGTGCCCGTTGAAATCAAGCTTGGTGCCTCCCAGGTGGATGCGGCCGCAAAGAACCTTCTTGCCGTGAAAGACAAACTGGAACGCGCAGGCTATCGGTCCCCCAGTGCCTTGCTTGTTGTTGTAGGTGTGGGTGGTATAGCGACCAAGCGTGATGATGGCGTGCAGGTTGCCACGCTGGACACCCTGGGTATTTGACGCGTCCCGCTCGAAGCAAAATCCGGAAAATGCAAAGTGAGATCTTCGGATTTTACAAAGTGGCTGCCAGAAACGCCCGGTGAAGCGCGTGCGCGAGAAGGTGATGCGCAACCCCCATGCTCGCACCCGACCGCCCGAATTCGCGGCGGTTCTGACGGGTACGGGCGAGTACGCTTACCAAGCTGAAGAGGGAATCTACGTCATTCCTCTGCGTGCACTGGGCGCTTAATCTGCTTTTTCGGCTGTCGATACCCTGTCATGTTGACACGATGCCCTATCAAAAGTTGCCATTCATAAGCCATTCTGTTGACATTTTGAAATAAAAGGCGAATTATTAGTCGGTCAGTCGTGTATCAACAGTCTTGAGGATTGGTGGTAGAAAATGCACATTGCGAAAAGAAAGGGCAAGGGCGTTCTCGCTTGTTTCCTAAGCGTGCTTCTTGTCCTGGGGGGGGGTTCTCCTCTCTGACGCTTGGCGCTAGCCAGGCTCACGCCGTCGACGTCGGCGCCAACCCCACCCCGAAGGTGGACATCGCGGTAAGCGTGCCCTCCGACTATCCGGGAACGTTCCTGGACTTTAAGGAAGAGCTTACGCAGAAGCTCATCGACCAAGGCATGGATCCTTCGGCCTTCCGTATTACCAACACGGCTGTGTCTATCGACACGAGCAATCTTGATGGTTGGTATGTGTACAGCCATTACAAAGATCAGGCATCATACAATGCGCTTAACCTTTCGGCAGACCAAAAGCTCAAGCAGCCATTCCGCCAAGCGAGTGCTTCCTCGATGACGGTGGGTAATTACAATATCGCAGACTACGTTAACAAGACGACGAACAAATTCACCAACACCTCGTGTCTTACGTTCAACAATCACGTTTATGTGTATCAGTCTGGCGAGAACAACTCGACCAACATGGCTTTTGCGGGCTACGGTAACCCAGCCTATTCCGACTGGATGATTTACCCAGCCACAAGCAGCTCGACTCGCTCGTTCAGCTTCAACATTGATGCCAATGTCATCAACACGCATACTCTGACTGGTTTCGGCTTCTTCATGAACACCGCTCTCATTGGCGGCAAGGTGTACGGGTACCTCCTGTATTTCTCGGCATCCGATGCTGCCGGCGGCACTGGCAATATGGTGATTAAGAAGATCAACGGCGTGGCGGCTGACTCTCTAACCGACGCTTTCACGGGTGGAAGTAATGTAGCAAATTCAGCCGCAAGCGTAAGCTTGGGGGCACAAAAGAAGCTTCGCCTTACGGTAGAACTGAAGCAAGATTCGGTGACGGTGCAGACGCAGTCTTATGATGCTTCCGGCAATTTGTCTGAACTTCATACCGCACTTCGGAACGTGTCGCTCCCGCAATTCTACAGTGGCGAGACACTTAACGGCTTCGGCCCGTGGGTTGGCTACTCATCCCACGGCTGCAGCGCCTTCTCGGCTATTGTGTATACCGATCTTGAAATGAGCTACGAGGCTTCTGCTTTCGATGCCCTGAAGACTACTCAGTATTACCAAGGTGCCGAGCAGAAGTACTTCATCAATCTGGTGGGCAGCTCTAACGACCCCAATATTCCCGATGAGGAAAGCCCTTCCTATCAGGACGGCATCAACCGCATGAACGAGAACGAGATCTTCTATATCTCGAACGCTCAAGACGGCAACATCGTTACTGACACCATCAAAGACAATGCGGGCAACGTCACCCATCAGGGTCTGGGTGCTGACAATGGCCTTATCGCCATGGAAGATGACTATGTTACCCAGATGGCCCAGTACATTTACAAAAACCACGTCGAAGGTAAGAAGTTCAACCAGGCACCTATTCAGTCTGAGCTGCCGCTGGCGAACTTCTACCTCATTAACAACGAGACGGGCAATCAGTTGATGACGGTGCACCAGAAGCATCTTGCTGATGGACAGAGCGTTCCGGTCTACTTTGTGGATCAGTCGAAGCCCGGAACCCTTGCTGGCGCAGATGGCTCTATTGCTCAGTGGCGTGGTAAGATTTACGACCCGGAGAACAAGACGGTTTATGACAGTGGCTGGCAAACCGATCCCAAGGCCATTACCCCGTATAGCTTTACCAACAAGAGTACGTCGGGAAAATGGATTTTCGAACTGACTGTCAAAGATCAGAAGGGCAACGAATCCAAGGCATCGCAAACCTTCCTCACGGTCTTCCTCGATGAGAAGGAGCCCTATATCGAGGGCGCCAATACTGCCAAAAACGTGGCCACTATCACGCTGACCGACACCGGCATGGGCATCGACGATGACGGCATCACGTTCATCGAGGATAACCGCGGCTCCGGCGTAGCGGCTTATTGGGTGACCAACGACGTGAACGCGACGCCGACTGAAGACGACTGGGAGATCATCGGCGCTCCCGTCCACGAGTACTCTTTCGACTATGATCTGGTAGACGTGGAGCCGGTTGTTGTGTGGGTGCGCGACGAATGCGGCAATGTGGGTAAAAAGGCGGTGTTCCAGCCGACGCGCGTTGTGGTGCAAGATCCCGACGGCAATCCTATTGACGACTACATCGTTATTGGCGAAAAGCCCATTATTGTGCTTCCTGATGAGGGCGACCTCGATGATCCGGAGGATCCCGACGACAAGTTCTCTGGTTGGGTGACGGGTGATGGTGGCGATCCGGTTAACCCCGGCACCGACGTTCCCGTTCCCGACGACCACACGATTGTCATTCGTCCGAGCTATTCCAAGGCATATGCCAACCTTATCTATCTTGCTAACGGCGGCTCCATTGAAGGCTCGACGGGCGGTCAGGTGAACTCCACAACACGTCAGGTTGTTTCGGGCAACAGCATCCAGACCAAGATCGAGGATCAGAACATCCAGGTTTCCCGCGAGGGTTACAGCTTCACGGGTTGGAAGCTGGTGAAGGCTGACTCCGATACGGCTTCGGCCCAACTGGTGAACAAAGATGCCGGTACTACTTCGGCGTCGCCGTCCCAGTTGATTGATCCTGCTGACCAATCGGCGACGCTTGTTCTGAAGAACCCCGATGGCAACCCCAACGATGACGCCAACGTTGTCAAGCGCAATTACTATTTGGTTGCTCAGTGGGAAGTGGGCAACTACAAGGTGCGCTTCGATGCCAACGGCGGCGCACTGGGCAATGTTCGGGAGATCGCCGATGTTGCCTTCGGAACTAACGTTGGAACGTTGAACATCCCGGTTACCGGACGTGGTGTTCCCACCAAGCCCGGTTACATCTTCCAGGGATGGTCGACCACCAAGAACCCCATGGACAATTACGCCAATGCCATCAAGGTGCCTTCGGGCTCGTCGGCTACGGCCGGTGCGGCTCCCGCGATGCCCTCGCACGATTTGACGCTGTACGCTATGTGGAAGTATGACACGAACAAGTTCATCGTGTCCTTTGATTCCGCTGGTGGTAGTCGCGTGAACGACATCGCTTACCCGACTTCCACAACGACCGCTTATCCGACGACCTCTCTTACTCAATTCCCCACGCCCTCGCGTACGGGTTACGATTTTGCAGGTTGGTACTTGAAGACCGTCACGAATGAGGAGACGGGCGAATACACGTTGGCCGATACGCCGACCGACGGCAAGGGCAATGTGCTCCAGAAGACGAACCATACCTTTATGGCCAAATGGACGCCGCGCAATGATACCAACTATACGGTGCGTTACCTGTACAACACGGGTACGAAGGACGCCCAGGGCAACGTGGTGTATCGCCCAGTGACCTCCCTTACCAAGACGTATACAGGAACGACCGAGCAGACGGTTTCGGTAGCCGAAGTGGACAAGAAGGCGGAGATCACCAACGAGGGTGCGGCCTATTGGTTCAATCCGGATAGCGCGAACAACGTGCTTGAAGGTACGGTTACCGGCAGTCCCGTGCTGGAGCTGAGTCTGTACTACGACCGCTACCTGAACGTGAATGTGACTTCTCAGGGTTCTGGAACGGGCACGGTTTCGCCGGCGCTGAAGCAGAAGGAGGGCACGCAGCCGACGGTGACGTGGCAGGCGGCAAATGGCAGCCATGTCTCCAAGGTGATGGTCGATGGCGTGGTGCGCGACGACCTGATTTCGCAAGGCTCCTACAAGGTGGAGAGCCCCCTGACGGCCAACGTGAACGTCGTGGTTGAGTTCACCAAGGATGCCGTTACCCCGACGGACCCTGATGACCCGACGCCCACGCCTACTCCCAAGCCCGATGTGCCCCGCAAGGCTTACACCGTGACGACCGAGATTCACGGCTGCAACGGCGGCGACCGCGCGGGTGACTGCTCTATCGATCCTACCAAGACGGTGACGGCGGGCGACGATGCCACCATTTCGTGGGATGTGTGCGGCAAGTGCCGCGTGACGAAGGTCGAAGTTGATGGCCAGGCAGTTGACGTTACTGGGAACAGCTTCAGCTTCAAGGGCCTTGCGGCTGATCATAAGGTTGCCGTGTACGTGGCCAGCAGTGTGATGCCCACGGTGGGCGGCCAGGAAACCGACGGCTACTACACCATCACGGTTAATCGTTACGGCGGAGATGACAAGTACCAAACTACCGCCAGTAAGACCATCCCTTACAATAAGAGTTATCTAAACGATGAGGAACGGAATCGGGATTGGCAGTTTACGTGGAACAAGGCCGATTCGCAGTACAAGATTTACGAGATCAAGATTGACGGCAAGACTGTTCGAGGCGGTCTCGATACGGCCGGCAAGGCGAAAGAAGTAAAGGATGCCTCGTCTTACGGGCTTGGCAAGAACGCCAACCACGTGGTAGACGTGTACTTCTACGAGCTGGCCGACGAGGGCGGCGATGAGCCGGGCACCGACCCGACACCGACCGATCCGACCAGCCCTCCCGAGGGCTACGTGGTGCCGGACTTCTCCGATCCTGAGGAATGGGTCAAGGTGACCACCCAGATCATCGGCGGTGCTGGCGAGATCGACGGCGGTTTCGTGGCCAAGAAGACCGACGAGGATCAGACTCACACGGTTACCTACAAGGTTGAGAATTCCGATCAGTACGACGCTGAGGACTATACGTACTACGAGGTGGATAAGGTCGAGGTCGCCGGCGACAAGAACGCGGTGGTCGATAAGACCAATTCCGAAGTCAAGGTGACGCTTAAGGAAGATGCCGACGTCAAGGTGTACGTCAAGCCGGTGGTCAACAAGGTGGAGACGTTGGTGGTTACCTCCAACCCGACGGCAACGACGCCTGTTGCCGCCACTGACGGCGGCACCATTGCCCAGTCACGTACGGTGGGCCTGTACGGCAACTACAACAATATCGTGGCAAAACCCAAGAGCGGTTATCGAGTCGGCGCTATCGAGGTGACCGATAAGCGGGCCATCGAGAGCGCGGAACCCGGCTCGGCGGAGACGATGTTCACCTACATCATCGACAAGAGCGGCACGGTCACCGAGAAGATCGTCGGCAAGGTAGCAGCTCCGGCGACGGCCGAGGTTGAGGCCGAGACCGCTGCCCTTGCCCTCGAAGCCGATGAGGCGCAGGTTGTTACCGGTGCCGACAAGGCTGTGGCGGCAGGTGTTGCCGACAATGCCCAGAACGCGGTGGATACGACTAAGGATGCTGTTGGCGTCGATCCGGCGGATGAGGGTTCGACCGCCGAAGGCGATGGCAGCACTGCGACAGACCCCGACTCTTCCGCGAGCGCGGAAGACACCGGCGCGTCCGAGCCTGCTCCCGAGCCCGAGCCCGAGCCAGCGCCTGAGCCTGAGCCCGACGTGGTAGTCGAGTTTGACGATGAGCCTGCGGCTCAGTCTGCCGAAAGCTTCAGCTTGGCCAGCTTGTTTGTGGAAGAGGCCTATGCAGCTGGTACCAATGGTGCCGATGCCACGGCCAATGTATTCACCGAGCCCTCGAAGAGCGGCAACAACTTCTCAGTCAATATCACCAACATCACCGAGGATCAAATGGTGGTTGTGCACTTCGTGCCCGTAGAGGCCGACGATAACGATACGAAGAAGTCGGTGTCCGATCGCCAGGATGACAAGTTGCACAAGGTGACGGTGAAGTTCGTGGATGCCGACGGCAACGAGATCGCCAAGGCTCCGAAGACTGACGGCGAGGGCTTTGTGGCCGACGGCGGTTCTGCTAACTTGAGCTGGGAAGCCCTCGATGGCTACAAGGTGACGAGCGTTGATGGTCAGAAGACCTCTGGTACGACCTACACCGTCTCCAACATCACGGGCAACCGAGTGATTACCGTTGTGCTGGAGCCCACGGCTTCGGCACCCCTGGAGCCCAGTGGATTTGAGCCGCGTTACACGGTGACGACCAACGTGCGAGGATACGGTCACTTGGAAATTACGCCGACGAAGTCCTTCAAGGCTGGCGCGAACCATGAGGTTACGTGGAGCATCGTGGAGGATGCCGAACCTGTGGCACTTGCCGAGGGCGATGGCACCGAGGGAACCGACGATACTACGACCAAGGTGCTCAACAAGCCCTACATTATCAATGTCAACGTAGACGGTAATGATGCCGAGGAGAGCGACGATGCCTTCAATTACGAGGGCGACAAAGTTTCCGATCGCTCGACGGGTTCGAAGGGCTTCAACGATATCAACGCTGACCATAATGTTACGGTTACAACCATCCTGTTGAATGAAGACACCGACAATGATGGTGAGCCCGACAACAACGTCGACACCGACGGCGACGGTACGCCCGACATCAACATCGATACCGACGGCGATGGCGATCCGGACATCAACAAGGACAATGACGGCGACGGCATTCCCGATACCGATGTGGATACTGACGGCGATGGTGAGCCCGATGTGAACAAGGACACCGACGGCGACGGCAAGCCCGACGTCGATATCGTCGACACCGACGGCGACGGCAAGCCCGACCCGGTTGACCCGAAGGATCCCGATTCCCCGAAGACGCCGACGACCAACGTGGACACCGACGGCGACGGTAAGCCGGACGTGAACATCGACAATGATGACGATGGGATTCCGGATACGAACATTGTCGACGTCGACCTGGATGGCAAGCCCGACCCGGTGGATCCGAAGGCCGATCCGGCGCCGAAGCCCAACGTGAACATCGACACCGACGGCGACGGCAAGCCCGACCTGAATGTGGACACCGACGGCGACGGCAAGCCCGACCTGAACATCGTCGACAAGGACAAGGATGGCGTTCCCGATCCGGTTGATCCGAAGGCCGATCCGGCGCCGAAGCCCGATGTGAATGTCGACACCGACGGCGACGGCAAGCCCGATATCAACATCGACACCGATGGCGACGGTATTCCGGATAAGAATATCGACACCGACGGCAACGGCTCCTACGGCCCTGAGGACGAGGGACACCCTGATCACGCTCAGTGGCTCAAGGATCAGGAGAAGAAGGACGACGACAAGGCTGGCGCCGGTGACAAGAGCAGCTCTGACGACAAGGGCGGTAAGTCTGACGGCGACAAGACGCGTCTTTCGCAAACCGGCGATCAGCTCATGCCGCTGATGGCGACTATGGCGCTGCTGGCGATGGCGAGCCTTGTTGTGGCGATGGGCGCCGGACGGCGCACGCGCCGCGCGAAGGCGGGCAAGCACGCACGCTAGCGCATATCGATGATCATGGCGGCCCTTCCACACCCTGGGGCCGCTTGATCGGGCGCCTCTTCTACTACCGGGCGCCTGCCAGGTGGGCTCGCCAATCATGGCGGGCCCACCTTCGCAAATTGCCTTTCCCGAGAAAGCAGATGGCTCATGGAATCCTGATTACCCATGAGCCTCCTGCTTTTCGCATTTTTACGGGAAACAGCTTGATGCCAGGTGAATTGATGAGGGGATTGCTTCTCATTTCGCACGGTACCATGGGCTTTCCAGAAAGGAGGAGCGCCCATGGCCACGTTCGAAGAGTTCATGAAGGTTGCCGAGATTTCCCTCAAGGACAAGACCTCTCATGCGCGCATGAACGAGATCGTGCGCATCATGCGCCAGTACAAGGTGCTGCATGGGCTGACTCCCGCCCAGGCGGTGGAGGTGCTGCAGGCCCTCGGCCCCACCTATGTGAAGATCGGCCAGCTGGCCTCGAACCGCTCCGACCTGCTGCCCAAGGCTTACTGCGACGCCTTCGAGAAACTGCGTGACGATGCGAACCCGATGCCCTTCGACGTGGTGATCGAGCAGATCGACCGCGCGTATGGGAAGTCGTGGCACGAGGTGTTCGCCTCCATCGATCCGGTGCCTTTGGGCGCGGCCTCCATCGCTCAGGTGCACAAGGCGACGCTGCTCGATGGCACGACGGTGGCCGTGAAGGTGCGCCGCCCGGGCGTGGCTGAGTCTATGGCCGAGGACATCATGCTCATGAAGCACCTGCTGGCCTTGGGCGAGTTCGCTTCCAATTCTCATCGCGACATTCTGCTGTCGCTCGAGGGTTTCATCGAGGAAATCGAGCGCACGACGGCCAGCGAGGTGGATTTCACCTCCGAGCTGCACAACCTCATGCGCTTCCACGACGAGCTGGCCGACGAAGAGGGGGTCACGTCCCCGGTGGCCTATCCGCAGTACTCGTGCGAGTCGGTGCTCGTCATGGAGTTCGTCCAGGGCACGGAAATTTCTCACACCGAAGAGCTGCGCCAGCAGGGCGTCGACGTGAACGCGCTGGCGCGCCGCGTGTGCCAAAGCTACGTGACCCAGGTGCTCGACGACGGGTTCTTCCACGCCGACCCGCATCCCGGCAACATCCTTGTGCGCGACGGGGACGTGGTCTGGATCGATCTGGGTATGGTGGGCACGCTGACGGTGTCGGAGCGGATGCTCGTGGGCAAGGTGTTCACGGCGGTGGCCACCGACAACGCTTACCTGCTGAAGGAAGCCGTGATGGGCCTCGTGCACGTGCTGGGGCCGGTGGATCACGGGGCGCTGCTGGAGGCGCTCTCGCGGTTGCTCGCCGAGTACAGCACGGCCGAGATGAAGGAGATCAACGTGGGCACCGTGCTCACCGAGGTCATTGAGGTGCTGCGCGGCCAGAACATGATGATGACCTCGTCGGTGACCATGCTCGCCCGCGGGTTCGTGACCATCGAGGGGGTCATTGCCCAGGTGGCGCCCGATATCAGCGTCATCGAGATCGTGTCGAAGCACGTCATCGCCCAGCAGGCCGACCCGAAGTTTTTGGCGACGCAGCTGATCGATCTTGCCACGACGAGCGCCGCTTCGGCCGAGGCCTTGGCGAAGTTGCCGACTCAGCTGTCGAACACGTTGGAGATGCTCGATCGCGGGCAGATCAAGGTGAACGGCGATATCGAAGTGTCCTCGCGCATCCTCGCCACGGCTTACGCCTCAGTGGGCCGCATATCGTTGGCGCTGCTGTCGGCGGGGCTGTTTCTGGGCTCGTCTATCCTGTGCACCACGGCCATGCAGCCGCAGCTGCTCGGCGTGCCCCTGCTCGGCGTGCTCGGCTATGTGGGCGCCTTCGTGCTGGGCGCCTACACGGTGTTCCACATCCTGGTATCCCGCCACCGCCTTCTCAACAACGAGGAACCGCGGTAGGAGGCGGGCGCGCTGCGAAGCGGTACGCAAGCCAGCGCTTTTCAACCGAATAGGCGGGTACGGAACGCAATTGAGTTAAAAATAGGGGTCGAATTTAACTCAATTGTCCCTCGTTTCGTCCGTTGCTGTTAAAGCGTTAACCCAATAGGTGTTGAAGGCGGCAAGCGCTGGTGGAGCTCCGGCAGGAGAGTGCGATCGGTGACTTGCTGTCGAAATCGGCCTCGCGTAACGTCGCGTCTACAGGTGGACGGCGGCGGGGGAACGGAAAAGGCCCGTGGTAAAATGGCAGTGGCTCATTAGGATGAGCCGCAGGGTAAGCATTATCCGGCGATGCTCGAGTACGCAAGCTGCATTCGGCTGATAAGCTTGCAGTTCGCGGACGTCGTCGCTTGTGGTGCCGCGAGGGTAAGGAGGCCCCCCATGTACAAGAAGATTCTCGTTCCCTACGACAAGTCCGACCCGGCGAAGAACGCGCTGGCCGCGGCGCTCGACCTGGCGGCCGGCGTGCCTGGCGCCCAGATCACCGTGCTGTCGGTGGTCGACTGGCACGACTTCAACGCCGAGACCTTCAAAATTGCCTCGCGCATGTCCGGCGTCATGGGCGACACCATGGACATGGACGTGATCTCCGAAGTGGAGAACGAGGCCATCAAGGCCGATATGGACGCCATTGCCGATAACATCGCGCCTCTGGTGGGCGACGCCGAGGGCATTGGCATCGCCGTGGTGAACGGCTCGCCGCACGATTCCATCACCGCTTACGCCGACGAGGGCGGCTACGACTGCATCGTTATGGGCCACCGCGGCCTTGGCGCCGTGCGCGGCATGCTCGGCAGCGTGTGCTATTCCGTGTTGCATAAGACCAACGTGCCCGTGCTCATTGTGAAATAGGTTCGCGGCCATGGGACGATCAGGCGGAGGCGGCGGCTTCTCGGGAGGCGGCGGCTTCGGCGGCGGCTTTTCCGGCGGCTCGGGATCGGGCGGCCGCTCGGCCGGCCACGGCGGCTCTGGTTTCGGCGGGGGCTACCATGGCGGCGGCTACTACGGGGGAGGCTTCGGAGGCGGCAGCTTCTGGGGTGGTTTCCTTGGCGGCCTGATGGGCTCGAGCCGAGGTGGCAGTGGCGGCTCGGTGCCGCCGCAAATGTCCCCGCAGCCGAGCGGCCCGCAGCAGCCCGGATCGGGCGGCGGCCCCGGCGGCAATGGCCCGCAACCCGGCTCCTCTCAGGGCAAATCCTCCAACAGCGGATGCGGCACCGTGTTCGTCATCGTTGCGGCCGTGCTGCTCGTGCTGCTGCTGGTGGTGGCTCTCGGCGGCGGCAGCTGCACGGGCGCGAATGTGCCCGCATCCACGGTGGAGCGCACGGCCCTTCCCGCCGGTTCCGTGAGCGAGACCGGCTACTTCACCGACGAGGACGGCGACTGGATTCACGACCCGGCCAAGCTCGAGCGCGGCCTGCGCCATTTCTACGAGGAAACGGGCGTGCAGCCCTACGTGTACATCCTGCCGAACGGGTCGGTGCGCTCCTACCAGGAGCTGCAGTCCATCGCCCAGGAGAAGTACGACGAGCTGTTCACCGACCAGGCGCATTTCGTGCTCGTGTTCTGCGACGACGGCAACGGGCGCTTCAACGCCGCCTACTGGGCCGGCGCGATGACGGGATCGGTGCTCGACGACGAGGCCATCAACATCTTCAAAGCCTACCTCAGCCAGAACTACGACGACATGAGCCTCACGGAAGAGGAGATTTTCTCCGACGCCTTTGCCGACACGGCCGACCGTATCATGACGGTGACGCCTTCGCCGCTGCCAATCATCGCAGTGTGCGCGGCGGTGATAATAGTGGCCGTCGTCGTGTTCCTCGTCGTGCGCAACCGCCGTCTGGCGCAGCAGCGCGAGGCAGAGCGCATGCAGGAGATTCTGAACACGCCGCTGGAGTCGCTGGCCGACGCCGAGCTGGCGGATTTGGAAAAGAAGTACGCGCAGGCAGGCGCTTCGGACGCGCCGCCGGTGCAGCCGACGAAGCCGCGGCCTTAGGTGACGCTGCGGTATTCAACCCGGCCTTCGGGCCAGATAGGAGACTGACATGGGAATCCTCGATCGCTTCACCTCCATCGTGAAGGCGAACATCAACGAGCTTCTGGACAAGGCGGAAGATCCCGAGAAGATGGTCGACCAGTACCTGCGCGAGATGACCGAGTCGCTCGCCGAGGTGCGCGAGGCCACCGCCGGCGTCATGGCCGAGGAGAAGCGCTGCAAGAAGCTCGTTGATGAGAACATGGCCGAGATGACGAAGTACGAGGAGCTGGCCCGCAAGGCGCTCGCCACCGGCAACGAGGCCGACGCCCGCGTGTTCCTCGCGAAGAAGCAGGAGCTGGCCGGACGCGCCGAGGGACTCACGGTGGCCTTTGAGGGTGCGAAGGCCAACGCCGACAAGATGCGCCAGATGCACGACAAGCTGGTGGCCGACATCGAGGAATTGAACGCGCGGAAGGCTACCATCAAGGCGAAGGCCGCCGTGGCGAAAACTCAGTCCAAGGTGAACGAGATGACCTCCGCCGGCGATCGTGCCGAGGGTGCCCGCAGCGCTTTCGACCGTATGGAGGCCAAGGCTGACGAGATGCTCGACCGCGCCAACGCCGTGGCCGAGCTGTCCGAGCAGCCGGCCGATCCCACCGAGGATCTGGCCAAGAAATACGCCGCCGCCGGCGCTGAAGCCGCCGTCGACGACGATCTGGCCCGCCTGAAGAAGGAGATGGGCCTGGAGTAGGCCGTTTCCTGCAAGGTGGAGGCGCGCAGCCTCTGCGGCGGGTGCCCGTGATGCCTGAGTAAAAGAATGGTTTCTCCTTGTGATATCATTGCGTTAACGCAATGATTAGTTTGAAGGAGGATGCCATGTTGTCAGTTGGGGAAAGTGCTCGACAGCTAGGGGTGAGTCCGTCCCGGGTGCGAGCGCTTATCAAGGAGGGACGTCTTCCTGCAGCGAAGAACGGCCGCGAGTGGATGATTCGGGAAGAGGACGTGCTGCAAAGGCTGATGGCCTCCCCTCGCGCGGGGAGGCCGCGCGTGGGTGTGGCCGACGCACTTGGGGAGCACTCGCAGGGATCGGCGGCCGCGGCTCGCGCAGAAGCCGTTGCTTGCGCGCACGATCTGTACGACGCATGTCGGCACGCGTTTGGGCACCTCCCCCCAACTGAGATGATGAAGGCGGCGCGGTGCCAGGAAGAGGCTTCCTTCTATATGGCCGTGTTCGACTTCTTTCTGCAGCAGCGCCAGCGGGAGCTGGTGAAGGCGGGCGTGTTCTGATGCAGCCCGTGTACGTGGTCTTCGCCGGCGTGAACGGGGCGGGGAAATCGACGTTCTATCGCACGGGTCTTTGGCGCACGGAGGACATGCCGCGCACCATGGCGCGTGTGAACTCCGACGAGATCGTCGTGGCCCAGGGCGGTGATCCGGCCTCCAGCGCCGATCAGCTGCGTGCCGGGCGTGAGGCGGTCCGCCTCATAGAAGAGTGCCTCTCTCGCCGGCGCAGCTTCAACCAGGAAACGACGCTGACGGGTCACGCGGTGCTTCGCAATATGAGCCGGGCGCGGGAGGCTGGATACCGGGTGGTGTTGTACTACATCGGCGTCGATACGGCCGCAGTGGCCCTCGACCGCATTGCCCATCGGGTGGCCGTAGGCGGTCATGATATCGACGAGGGGGCGGTGCTACGTCGCTACCGAGCGTCCCTGGGGAACCTGTCGCGCGCTCTCGACCTATGCGACGAGGCGACGATTCTTGACAACACCGTCGAGTTCGTTGCCCTCGCTCGCTGGAGCGCCGGCGTTCTCTCATGGGTGGGCGACGTGGCTAAACACGGAGCCTGGTTCATGAACGCCGTGCGCGACAACGAGCTGTGGAGGGCGTAACGCCCCCCCTCTCCTCACATGCTCCATTCCAGAAGGCGGCTGAGGAAGCGGGTGAGTTCGGGGGTTTCGGGGTGGTCGAAAACGCGGGCGGCATCGCCGTACTCCAGAAGGCGGCCGCCGTAGAGGAAAGCGACGTGGTCGCAGGCGTGGCGGGCGAAGCCCATCTCGTGGGTGACGATGATGAAGCGCGTGCCGGCTTCGGCGAGGTCGCGCACGACGTCGAGCACTTCGGTGGTGAACTCTGGGTCTAGGGCGCTTGTGGGTTCGTCCAGCAGCAACAGGCGCGGGCGGGCGGCGAGCGCACGGGCGATGGCGACGCGCTGCTTTTGGCCGCCGGACAGCTGGGCCGGGCGCTTTGCTAGCGAGTCTTCCAAACCGAGGCGCGCGAGCAGTTCGCGAGCGCGGTCATCAGCCTCATCGGAGCTCGCGCCATGAACCACCTGCAAGGGGAGCGCCACGTTCTCCAAAGCGGTCATGTGGTGGAACAGGCCACCGTCTTGGAAGACGAAGCCCAAGGTGGCGCGGTAGGCGCGCAAGGACGCTTCGTCGAAGGAGACGGGGCTGCCGTCTACGGCCATGGTGCCGGAGGTCGGCGCCTCCAGGCCGCCGATGATGCGCAGCAGGGTGGACTTCCCACCGCCGGAGGGGCCGATGATGGCGAGGGCCGATACTTCTTCGTCGAAGGTGATGTTGCGCAGGACTTCCACGCCGTCGAAAGATTTGCACAGGTGGTCGAGACTAATGCGCATAGTTCGCCTCCCTGGCTACGAGGGCCGAGGCGCCCGAACGGCGCAACAGTTTTGCTGTCCTAATGCGCATAGTCGAGCCTCTTCTCGAAGTGGCGGCTTACCGCCATGATGGGCAGCGTGAGCACCAGATACAGCGCGCCGAGCAGCAAAAACCCACCGAAGAAGTTATAGTTCGTGGCAGTGATCTCGCGCATGGTCTGAGTCAGCTCGATGACGGCGATGACCGACAGCAGCGACGAATCCTTGATGATGGAGGCCACCTGGCCCGTGAGCGCCGGCAGCGTGCGCGCCACCAGCTGCGGTGCCACCACGTAGCGCAGCGTTTGGGCGCGGGTGAAACCGACAGCCCGGGCCGCTTCCATCTGCCCCGCGTCCAGCGACAGCAGGCTGCCGCGCACGATTTCGGCGATGTAGGCGCCGGAGAACAGCGACAGGATGATGATGCCGGCGAGCACGCGGTTGTCGATGCCCCAGGCCGTGCCGATGATGTAGTAGAAGAAGTACACCTGCACGATGAGCGGCGTGCCGCGGATGATCTTCACGTAGAAGTCGCACAGGTAGCGCAGCGGCAAGAAGCGCGCGCCCTGGCCCGCGGCCACGAGCACGCCGAGCGCCAGGCTCACCACGAGCGACGCCGCCGAGATGCCCACGGTCATGCAGAAGCCGTCCCAGATGCGCACGCGGTACTGGGCCACGAAGTCGAAGTTCAGCGAGATGCCCGCTGCGGCTAGCGATGCCCACACCACGGCGATCACCGCCACGCACACCGCCAGGTAGTTCAGAGCCGCCTTCGTCGGGCGCACGGGCGCGCCTGCGGCGGCGGTGAAGGGACGAGTGATGGTGGTGAGGCGTTTCATGAGACTAGATTACTCGAAATCGAAGAACCACTTGAAGCCGTACTGGTCGAAGGCCTTCTTTTCCTCGGAGAGGTACTTCTCGGTGAGGCGGTCGAACTCGCCGTCGGTCTTCGACTGGGCGATGAAGGCGTTCAGCTGGTCCAAGAGCTCGGTGTTGCCCTTCTTCACGGCGATGCCCCATTCCTCGGCATCCTGGAAGGGGATGAACACTGCTTCGGTGGTGTCGGGGTTCGCCTCGTGGTTGCGGTAGATGGTTAGCTGGTCGTACAGGAAGCCGTCAGCCTTGCCCTGCACCACCTCGGTCACGCACGCGCTCTCGTCGGCCAGGCGCACGATCTCCGCGTTGGTGAGGTTTTTCGTGGCGTACACGTCGCCGGTGGAGCCGGTCTTCACGGCCACCTTCTTGCCGGGCTGGTTCAAGTCGTCGATGGAGGCCACGCCAGAATCCGCGTTCGCCAGAATGGCCAGTTGGGCCATGGCGTAGGCATCGGAGAAGTCCACGGACTGCTTGCGCTCGTCGGTGATGGTCATGGAACTGATAACGAGATCGGCCTTATCCGATTGCAGCGAGGGAATAAGGCCGTCCCAGGCGGTGTTCTCAATCTGCACGTCGTAGCCGTAGGCGGCGCCGAAGTCGCGGATGAAATCGACGGCCAGGCCCTCCGGGTTGCCGGCGTCGTCCTTCGTTTCGAAGGGAGGGTAGGCCAGTTCCATGGCCACGCGCAGGGTCTTGCCGTTGGTGTTGGAGGGGGCGTTGTCGGCATCGGCGCCGTTGTCGGCGGCGTTCGACGCGCAGCCGGTCAAACTGCAGGCCAGGGCGAAGGTGCAGGCGATGACGGCGGCAGCAAGGGCCGCCTTCGCGATGGGGAAGCTGCGGGGGAGTGAAAGGTTCATTGGCGGTCTCCTCGGGTTTCGGCTGCAGGCTGGGAATCGGGTTCACGCTTCGATTCAGAATCGTCTGCGGCACTCATATTCTCTTGCATGGCTTTCATGGTACGGCAAGTAGCGGCAAGGTCGGCGGCGGGGATGCTATTTGTCAGCGTTGTGATAAGCGTATGGGACACGCGATCCATGGCCGGCCCCAGGGCGCGGCCCGCATCGGTCAGACGCACCTCGCACATGCGGCGGTCGCGGGGGTTGGGGGCTTTCTCCACATAGCCGGCATTGGCTAGCTTGCGCACGAGGGCCGTCACCGTGGATGGATCCTTCCCGATGGCTTCAGCCAAAGCAGCCATGGACATCGCGTCGTGGGCGAACAGCTGCATGAGGATGTCGCCGTGGGAGGGCACGATGCCGGCGAGCCCTTCGCGGGCCATGAGCTCCACCAGGTAACGATTGGCCGCGCCGAGCGTGCGGCTCATAAGGCTGACGATATCGCCGTGAGGGAGCATGTTCGGGACGTCTTGGACGCTCGAGGCGTGTGATGCGCTCGGAACGGCGGCTGCGGTTTCTCTGCTCTCTTCTGGTTCTTCTCGCATGGCTCTCTCCTAATCTTCCAAAGCGCCCTTGCTGACGACGGCGCCGGCGGGGCAGACATGGTAGCAGTTGCCGCACTCGTCGCAGCGCTCACCGAGGATGGCGTAGGGGCTGCCGGGCACGATGGCCTTGTGGGTGCAGGCCTCGGCGCAGGCACCGCACTCGATGCACGCATCGGTGATGGAAAGCCCCGGCGCCTCGAAAGTCGCACCGCCCCAGGCGAAGCGCTCGCGGAGGATCTTGTGGTCGCGGTGCATCATGTTGAAGTCGTAATCGTACAGCTCGCCCCAAGCGGAATGCAGCGCGAGCACGCGGGTCTCGGGATACTTGTTGATGTCGTATATGGCGACGTTGAACTGCGGGTTTGCCGCTGCCTTCGCCTCCACTTCCTCGGGCGTAAGCAGGCGCACGTCGCCGGAGACGCGCACCATGAAGCCTGGCTGGAAATGCGGCATGTTGTCGTCATCCCAGCTGCAGGGCGCGGCGGTTTTCTCGCCGCAAACGGAGAGCTTGCCACCTTCCACAAGCTGGCGGTAGAAGGGCTTCACGTCCATGGTGCGCAGGTAGAGGCCCTCCTCGTCGCAGGCAAAGAAGTGCGCGATGCGGGAATCGACGCCGCCGCACCCATCGAGGGTGGCGAAGCTGCAGCAGCCGATTTGGTCGAAAAGGTCGTAGACTTCGGGGATGGTGAGCATGAGGCTCCTTTCTTGAGAAGTGCTAATTTGTGGCGTTGCGCAGTGTGCGGTAGCGGGCGGCCAGCGCTCGGGTGTAGGCGGCCATAAGATCGAAGCCGAATAGCTCGGTGCAGTCTTCCGACACGTTCGACACGCTGTTGGCGTCGATGATGAAGTTGCCCTCGGCGGCCTCGATAACGTCGAAGCTGCCGAATTGGATGTCCAGGATGCGGGCCGCTTCCAGCACGGCATCGGTGACGGCGGCGGGGCGGTCGGGGTACAACTCGTAGGTGGAACCTTCATGGTAGGAGGAAAGCCCGCTCGCTGCCACCGACCGCTTCACCACGAGCGCGATGCGACCGTCCACCACCTCGATGCGCGTGAGGAATCCGCCGACGGCTTCGATATAAGGCTCCACGATGAAGACGAGATTGGGGGCTGCGCTCAGAAATGCGCGGGCGGCGGCAGGGCTGCGCAGCACAGCGGTGTGCGTGGTGCGACCGCCGCAGTTCGGCTTGATGATGCAAGGGTAGGTCCATTGGTCCGGGGTCGGCCGGGGCCATCTGTGGGAGGCGATTTCGGCTTCTGACGCACGGGAACTCCAAGCCTCGGAGGCTTCTTCCCGGCTGAGAGCAACAGAGCGCGAATCGTCGAGGTCGGCCGCCGCTCTGCCGAGCTCGGCGGGTGTCCCCCATGCGATGATAGCTGGAGCCGTGATGCCCGCGTTGCGCAGCGTTTCGGTGGCCAGGCGCTTGTCGATTTCGAAGTGATGGGCGCGACCAGGATTGATGAGCGGGATGCCCTCAGCCTCGGCCAGGGCGATGATATCTTCCATGGCCCGGTGAGAACGCTGGTGCCCGCGGAAGGCTGCGCTCGCGAACACCCGGCTCACGAGCATGGCGCAGCTGTGGGCCTGTTCCACGGCGCCGGCGTCTTCCATGTTGATCATGCGCACGTGGCGCCAGGAATTGTCGGCTGCGTCGCTTTCTCTTGTCGCTGTCTGCGAGCTCGCTTCAGCTGGAACGGCTTCGGCGAGCGCGTTCTCCGCCAGCGCCGCCTCGAGCTCGCGCCTCAGCTTCCAGTCGGACCATTCGTCCGATTCGTAAAGGATGCCGATCACTTCGCTCCTCGCTATCACACGCGCTCCTTTGGGCCACAGGTTCTCCTAAGGAGCCTTCAACACTTGCTGCTAATCAAAATACTTTGATATCAAAGTATTGTCAACTGCAAGAGCGCCGCCTCTGGGTGGGAGGCGGCGCTGGGAAGAATGCGGGCCGGGGAGGGAGAGCCCGCAGGGGTTTGTCGAGAGAGCGGGAGTAGTTTTCGCACTCGGCCTTAGATTCTCGCTGTGGAGGACAGGCCGCTGCGTGGTTGGGCTTTCCTAGGCGATGGTTTCGGCGGCGTACATGCCAGCCATGCGGCCGCCGTTATAGGCGCACATGAGGGAGAAGCCCTCGTAGTCGCAGTAGGGGGCGCTCATGAGGGTGCCGTTGTCGGCACCGGCCACATATAGACCGGGGATGGCAATACCCTCGCTGTCGATGGCTTGCAAGCGGTCGTTGGTGCGGATGCCGCCGATGGTCACCCAAGCGCTCGGCTCGTACTGCATGGCGTAGAAGGGGCCTTTCGCCACCGGCTGCAGGAAACAGGCCGGCTTGTAGAACTGCTCGTCTTTGCCCGTGGCGCAGTAGCCGTTGTACTCATCGAGCGTTGCCGTCAGCTCGGGGGCGCCGATGGCCTCGGCAAGGGCCTCCGCCGTGTCGGCTTTGAAGATCCAGCCCTCGTCCACGCCGGCGTCGATGTTCGCTTGTACGTCCTCGAGGGGCTTATCCTTCAGGGTCATCATACCGGTGTGCCAGTTCTCGGCGTCCGAGCCACACAGTGTCCAGGGGTCGGTGCCGCTGGCGAGTCCGTCCACGTAGGCCTGGTCAACCACGGCGTAGTACTGGCCGCCGACCAGCGAGATAGCACCGCCCAAAGCCAGAGGCAGGTTCGCGAACTTGCCCTCGTTGCTGAAGCGTCGACCCTGGTTGTTTACGAGCAGCGTCCCGTAGATGCCGATAGAGAAGGCGGCATTGCCCTTTCCCCACAGACCGTTGGCTTTCTGGTTGGAGCCGGAGAATTCGTTGCCGGCGATGCCCCACTGGGTGGACACTTGGCCGCCCACCTCCTGCACCATCTCGATGCCCTCGCCCACGGATAGCAGATTGCCCAACGGGTTCACGAAGGTGCCGAAGCGCTCGGTCATCATTTCGGGGTTACCGAGGAACCCACCGGTGGCCACGATGACGGCCTTAGCCTTCACATCGATGACGCTATCGCCCTCGCACTGGATGCCTGTGCAGGCGCCATCCTCCATGATGAGGCGCTTGCCTGCGGTATTGAACAAAAACTCGCCGCCTTTGCCCTCAATGAAGGTCTGCAGGGGCCCCATGCGATCTACACCCTTTGCTTGGGTCTTGGAGTTCTTTGGATCGGATTGGAAATTGCAGCGCACGGAATCGTGACCGGCTCCGTAGTTGTCGGGGCGCAATCCCGTGGCTACGCCGAACTCGTCGGTGAATTCGTCCACGGTGCTGCCCGACAGCTCAAGGGCTCGTTTTACAGCCGGGGCGTTCGTGGACCAGTGGGAGTACTCCATGACGTGATTGAAGGCCTCTTCGATGGTGAGGGTAATGCCGGCCTGCTGCTGAAGCTTCGAGCCCACCATAAACGGACCGCCGGCGATGGAGCCGTTGGAGACACCCACGTCGCCGCCCTTCTCAATGACGATGACCGACTTGCCGGCTCGCACGGCCTCCACGGCGGCCCACATACCTGCACCGCCAGCGCCTACGATGGCGATATCGCATTCCTTAATCTCGTCGGCGGTCTGCATGGTTGAGGCCGCCTCTTCGGCGCCGGTCGTGGCCAGATCTTTCGCCGGAGCCTTCGGGGCGCATCCGGTCAGGGCTGCGCCGGCGCCCAGAGCGGCAATGCCCCCGAGAGTCAGAAAGCTGCGACGGGAAACGGTGGTGTTGCTCATGTTTCTCTCCCTCCAAGAGTTAGAATCGGTGCCGCTGAAGGCGGCGGTCGGAAGTGGTTGCCGCGCTTCAGCGGGCAAGCTCATCATGGGCCCTTTGTGATCCCTTGTCGCGGGTGAAGTTGCTGCCGATTCAGGGTGATTGCTCCCTCACCCCTGGCCTCACCCCTAAGTTTTCCCTGGTACAATGGGGCGGTGACTCAGGGAAAAGCGGGCGATTCACCCCATGGAAAAGGGAAGAGGGGAGTGACTAACGGTGGGAGCCAAGGAGGCAGTGCAGATGGTGGCGGATGCTATGGTGGAGGCCGGAGCCGAGGGCCTGCCCGACCCCGCACCGGTGTCGGCTGTCTCGGCATTGCGGGATAGCGAGACGACTCCGGATGCCCCCGGCAATGACCGCAGTGGTATGCCGGCGCGGTTCTTCCCTTGGCGTTTTCTCGGCATGGGGCTGCTCATTGCGTGGCTCTGTTGCACCCATATCACGGCGATATTCCCCGGTGCCGGTATCGATTTAGAACCCCGTCACGTGTTCGATTACGCCATGCGCGCCGGCGACGTGGGGATGCTCCTGTTGCTCGGCCTGGTTGCGCCGCAGGTGGGGCGCCTCAGCCGCCATGGTGGCCTGTGTACCGGCCTCGTGGGGCTCACCTGCGTGGGAACGCTGGTCGGCGGCGCCGTCCTCATCCCCGGGGCTGTTCCCGTGTCGCTCCTGAGTGCGGTTGGCGCGATAACGGCCCTCGGCGGGGCGGTTCTGTTCTGTCTGTGGGCTGAGATCTACTCGCAGATGGGCATGACACGCACCATCATGTACGGGGCGTTCTCGTGTTTGGTTGCCGGTGGTGCGTCGTTTCTCGTATGCACCATGAAGGCCCCCTACGCCATTGTGGCTACGGCGGCACTGCCCTTGCTGTCGCTCGGATGTGCGTGGCTAAGCCTGCAGGCGCTGCCGGGGGAGCCCGGAAGCCAGCCTTGGATCCGTTATGCCGTGCCGTGGAAGCTCGTGATCATCATGGCTGTGGCCGGTCTGCTGTCGGGTACGTCGGGCCTCGTGCGCGCGGAAGGAGTTGGAGCGATATTTCGCGTGCTGGCCACCATGCTGGCGGGTGCGGTCATCTTGGGGGTGATGTTCGCACGCCGCGACCGCATGGATGTACGTTTCCTCGCAAAGGTGGCGTTACCCTTGGCGGTGCTTGCCCTGGTTCTGGTGCCTTTCGCCCATGACGCCCTGGCCTATCTGGTGGCCTTCCTCGTCAAGTTCGCTTATGTGTGGTTCACATTCTTCGTGCTTCTGGTATTGGCGGGCATTTGCTATCGCTTCGAAGTGCCGAGCTTGCGGGTCTTCGCCATCGCTCGAGCCTCCAGTGAGGCGGCCATTCTGGTCGGTGTTGTCTTCCGGCGAGTCGTCTGGGAGAGCGGTTATACGGAAACCGCTGTGTTCTCCTGGGCTTTCGTCGTAGCGGGCATTGTGCTGGTGGGGGCTTGCGTGCTCGTGTGGACGAGCGAAAAGTCAGTCAACGGTGATTGGGGTGCTGCCGGGGTGGCGCCCGAGACGAACCTGCACGTGGCCGGTCCCCGTGAGCGCTTCATCGCTCGTTGCGACCGCGTGGCCGCCGAGCACGGGCTCACAGCCCGGGAGGCGGAGATCATGGGACTCATCGCTCAGGGTAAGACGCGTCGCGAGATAGAGGGCGAGTTGTTCTTGTCCGAGAACACCGTAAAGACCCATGTGCGCCATTTGTATGCAAAGCTCGGTGTAAACTCGAAAGCCGATGTCGTTGCTCTGTTCGAGGCATAGAGAACCCCCTGTCGCGACGTGCCTGCTCTCTCATTGAGAGCGGGTACACGCACTGACTGTCGTGGAGCTTGCCAGACAGGTAGAACAGCTCCTGGGGAACGAGCCCCCGCTGGTGTTGGGGATCTTGAGTCGCTGGATGTCCTCGCCGTAGATTTCTGTCGACGCGCGTTACAATGGCGACAGGTGCTCCGCCGTGCTCAGGCAACTTCAGGGAAGAAGCTGCCTATGGATGCACAAACTACGATTGCATCGATGAAGGGAGGCGTCCGTGGGCAGCAAGAAGCGCTCGGCGTGGCAGAAACAGAAGGCGCAGTTCGCTGCATCCCTTGGCGGCATGGATGACCTGTTCGCCAGCGAGAACGCACGCAGTCAGCGCCACGACGAGGAGCGCGCGGCCGCCCTGCGCCACAAGGCCTGCGAGCGCAAGAACCGCTATGCGAGTCGCTACGAGGCCGAGCTCACCGCTGTCGAATGTGCCGAGCACGGCGCCCCGCCCCTGCACGTCTACCACTGCCCCTACTGCAACGGCTGGCACCTCACCTCGAAGGGGGAGTAACCAGGCACGCGAACACTTCTGGCGTGGCTCCTGTGCACATGCGCGCCATATCTTCTGGCGGCATTTCCATGCCGTTGCGTGCCCACTCGGTAGTGAGAAAGGCAGCCCCGGCAGTGAAGAGTCGTACGTGCATTTCTTCATCTGGGGACAGGGGTTTCCCTGAGATATGGGGAATGATCTGCAGGTAGTGATCGGCGATGATGCGGTTTCCGTAATTGTAAACCGAGTTATAGTCTGATGAGCGGAAGGCGCGCGTGAAGAAACTTCGGTCTTGCAGGAGGCTCTCGAAGAGCCGCACATGGGCTGTCTGGAAATCAACCCCTTCGCCTATGAGGTACAGCGACTGATCGAGAAGATGGCTGTAGTACCAGGTGGCAACGGCGTAAATGTTCTCGAAGTACTCGTAGAACGTCGCACGGCCGATATCGGCTTCACGGCATAGGTCGGTTACTTTGATCTTGTCGATCGGCGTGCTTTGCATGAGCCGCTCGAGTGTGCGAACGACCCTCATGCGCGTTTCCAGCTGGCGTTGCATGGCAACTCCTCCCCTTGAATGGTTCCATCATACCGTTGCAGGGCGCGAAAGAAACTTTGGGCCACCCGGACATTTTAGCTTTTTGTCCAGGTTTCGGACAAAAGCGAGGACTGTCCGAAACTCGGACACCTGCGTGCGACTGTAGGTTACGTCTGCGGAATTTCCTCCTTAAAGTGTGCCCTGACGACCCAAGGTCGTGGAGAAAATCGTTAGGAGGGTATTATGAACACCAACATGGATCGACGCTTCTTCCTCAAGGGAACCATTGCGGCAGCGGGGGCGACGGCACTCGTCGGACTGACTGGTTGCGCACCGAGCGGCGTGAGCAGTGCGTCCGTGAAAGAGGAGATGGCGCAAACTGGGGCGACGCAGCAAGATGTGACCGGTTGGCGTAAGGCACCGGAGCCTGTTTCTGACATCGCTAGCACCACTGATGCTGACATCGTGATCATTGGCGCCGGCAATGCTGGTCTGACGGCCGCCGCGGCTGCATTGGATGGCGGCGCAAAGGTGGTACTGCTGGAGGCCAAAGACGAGGTGCAGGACTCTCGCAGCTGGATCGGCGCGGTCGACAGCAAACTTCAGAAGGCGGCTGGCGCGGCGGCCCATGCCGACATCGATCACAACGAGGCCGCGTCCGAGATTGCCCGTATGGCGAGCTACGTGGCTGACCACGATCTCATCCGCCTCTGGACCGACAACTCCGGCGAGTTCATGGATTGGTTCATCGGCATCATGGAAACCCAGGGGCTGAACGTCATGCTGGAGACAGCGTGCAAAGACTCTATTTATTACAACAAGGCTGTGGCCCACCATGTGCACCAAGGGGTCTATAGCCCCAATGGTGAGGGCAACAGTTTCTACCACCATTGTCTGGCGCTGAAGGATTACGTGTTGGCCAACGGCGGCGAGATTTACTTCAAGACGCCGGCTGTACAACTCGTTCAGGACGATACTGGGAAGGTGACGGGCGTTATCGCGCGGGACGAGGACGGAGCGTACGCGCAGTTCAATGCTGGAAAAGGCGTGGTGGTGTGCACGGGCGGCTACGGCAACAACGAGGAGATGCTGGAGGATCTCACCACGACGGCTCACCGCTATTGCTCTATGAATATTGGGGCCGAGCGCAATACGGGCGACGGTATAAAAATGCTCACCTGGGCCGGTGCTGCAATGCACCCCGTTCAGGAGACCATGGTGTTCGACCGTGGCACGGTGATGCCCGACCAGACGCTCGGCTTTCCCATGACTGGCGGTCTTTGGTACGGTGGCACGCAGCCCTTCCTACGGGTGAACGCCGACGGCGAGCGCTACTCCAACGAGGATCAGACCTACGACTACAACTTCAATGCGGCCATCGTCCAGAAGGGCCACACCTGGTGGCAGATCTTCGATAAGAACTATTACGCCGACTGTGAGCGATTCCAATGTGCCCGCTGCTCCCGAGTGGCCCAACCTGAAGAGGGCGACGCGCCCATGATCAGCTATTTGGACGGCCAGACGCCGCTGAGTGCCGAGTTTTTGCAGTCGCAACTTGAGGGCGTGTTCTCGTCCGGGGCGGCGGTTCAGGCAGACACCATCGAGGAGCTGGCCGAGCTGATGGACGTGCCGGCCGATGCCCTGAAGGAGACTGTCGACCGTTACAACGAGCTGTGGGGCGCTCAGGAAGATACCGATTATGGGAAGAAGGCCTTCCGTCTTTCGGCCATCGTGGAACCTCCCTTCACCGCCGTACATTGCGCCGGATGGCTGTTGTGCACTTTGGGCGGCGTGCGCGTCAACACGGATATGCAACCGCTGCGCGAAGACGGAACGGCCATCGAGGGCGTCTACGTGGTCGGCAATGACCAGGGCGGTTTCTATGGCACGGTGTATCCGGAAACCTTCGGCGGCCTGAATAACGGCAAGGGCATGACCTTTGGCTACTTGGTCGGCAAGGCGCTGGCTCAGGCGTAGTCCGTTCGCTATCTGCGGAGCCGACCCCCCCCCTCCCTTCGGCTCCTTCCTTTTCGGCCCTGGCAGTAAAGCTGTCGGGGCCCTTCTCTTTATTTATCCTTTGGTGTGACGGGGCTGTTCCATCGCGTCCGAGTGGGTGCTTCCTCGGTATCAAGCCTCTGAGCCAAGTTATCTCGGACGTATTCCTTGAATCCCGGCAATTCAACGGTGTAACGTCCCTGGCCGATGTCTCCGAGCACCCCAGCTTCCATGAGGCGTTTCTTGTATTTTGAGGCGTAATTGCTCTGCACGCCCATGCGTTGAGACACGTCGGCGAGAGTGCTGGGACCCTCATCGGGCAACATGGCTTCGAGAAAGCGCAGGTCGCCTTTGGAAAGCTCGTGGTAAGTAGCCGCCAGGACGCTATCTCTAAGCTCGTCGGAGGCAAGCCGGATACCCCTTTGCGCATCTTCGAGGGTGATAGGGCTCGCGGGGGCCTCCTCCCACATCCAATAGCCAACCAGTTGCAGCATGTAGGGGAAGCCATCGATAGCCGCGACCGCTTCGCTCATGGCGTCGTCGTCGATGCTTGCGCCCTCGTCGGCGAGCGTTTTGCGGAGGGTCACCTCGACATCTGCATCGCGAATTCGGCCAATATGGCGATGGCGCGCCCGCCGCAAGAATGATACGACTTTGCTCGAGACGATGGCCGAAACCTCTGACGGAAGTCCCGCCATGATAAGGGCAGCTGGTTTTCCTTCGGTCAAGAAATGCTGAAAGGCCTGGGTAAGCGTTTCCAGCTCAGCGCAATTCCCTTGAACCTCGTCAACGGTTATCAGGATGCCCGAATCATAGGGTTTAAGCTGTTCGAACAAGCTGTTCATTTGGGTGCGCCAATTCCCCCGATATGCTGATGACTTATCGAACTCGACCGAGAAGTTCGTCCCTACTGTCACGGATTTCAAGTGCGTCGACAGAGGAGGCTCAACCAAATCGGCCGCCGATTCCTGAAGACGTTCAATAACATCGACGAGCATTCCGTCACTGGCGGTGACCTGTGCCACTACCCATCCATGAGCCGTTGCCTCTTGCCCTATGCTGCCAAGAAGGGCAGTCTTTCCTGTGCCTCGTGGCCCTATGAGCACGGTAGCGAGGTCAGGACTTGTTCTTCGTTCGGCGGCGAGAGCTTTGGCCATTGCGGTGAGAAATGACGTTCTCCCGGCAAAATGAGGCGGAATTCGCCCGAAGGAAGGGGTGAAGGGGTTTGGCGCTTCCATTTAAGTCCCTTTCGCATCTTTCGCAGAGTTTCGCATCTTTCGCAGAGTTTCGCATCTTTCGCAGAGTTTCGCAACTTTCGCAAAGGGGAGAGGGGGGGATGCTGCACCGTAATTCCCTTTTTCGGACAGCGTGGCGGGCTTAGCGTTTGGCGCGTCGGTTCATGATGAAGGCGATGGCACCCGCTGCCGCTGCTCCTAAGGCGATGCTCGCAATGATGGCGAGGGGTACGAGATCTCCTGTCTGGGCCAGCTTCTCGCCCTCTTTCAGGCCGGTCTCGTAGACGTTCTTCACGTAGTCGGCGTCGGATTTGCTCACCGGGTTCTCGATCATCTCTTCGGTGATCTCCGTCTTGTCTTGCGCGTCTCCCGATTCGATGAAATCTTTTACCACCTCGTCTTTCACGTCGTCGGGCAGCACGCCTTCGATTTCGTCTTTGTCGAAGGTGGTATCGTTCGGCAGGCTCGGCGTCGCGCTTCCGTCGGTGCTCGGCGTGTCGGCGGGCTTGTCGGCGCTGGAATCATCCGCTGGTTTGTCGGCTCCGGGGCCATCGGCGGG
>CABSMC010000001.1 GCA_902478715.1 uncultured Adlercreutzia sp. | reverse complement strand
GGGTGAAGGCACGAAGGGAATTGGCTAAGGTGAGAGGGCGAAGGTGAGACAGGGGATCTGGAAGAACTGCGCAAAAATGCCCCGCCGCGCTAAAACCAATGCGAGGCAGGGCATTCTTTTGAAATGTGAGGAAAAAAGGTTGGGAAGCGGTCAAGTACCGGGCTTCTCCTGAGTGCTCAGGAAGATGAGGGCCCTTTGTCTAAACGCTCGTCATTTAAGCGGCCTCTACCTGTGCGCGGGCGTCGGCCATCAGCTGCTCGGGAGTGGTGGTGAGCTCTTCGTCGTCTTCCAGGAATGTGAAGATGTTGCAGCCCGCTAGGTACTCGAATTCTCCGGTGGGCTCTCCGTTCTCATCGTAGGACTCCATGGCTATCGCCTGGGTAGAGGTTTTCTGTCGGCCTTTGCTGTCGTAGGTGTAGAAGAAGATGTTCGTGGGAATGTCGGATCCTTCCTGGTATTCGCTTTGCGAGACAGGAAGCCCGTCTGCCCCATAAGTCCATTCTGTCGTCGTGCTATTGGATGAGACGGCCTCTTCGGGATCATCGGTGGCGAAGGACCACGAAGTCTGGTTTCCCTTGTCGTCGTAAGTGTAGTTGGCGGTGTAGGTGTAGCCTCCCTCGGTGACAACTTGTGAAGTCAAATTGCCTTGAGCATCGTACGTGAAAGTAGCCTCGCCCGTTTTTTCGCCGTTGGCATCGAGGGTTTCGCGACTCAAGGGCGTAGCGGCGGATTTGGTTAGGCCGATGCAGTCGGGGGTACCCAGAATTGTATCGTAGGCATAACGTGCGTCTTCAGCATAATAGGTTGTCTCGCTTTCTAACAGCTCTCCTTCGAGGGAGTATGTCTCGCTCTTAAGCTGCTTTCCATCGTCGCTGTAAGTCCATTTCGTGCGCGTGCTTTGCTCGGGCTCATTCCACGGCTCCCCGAGAGAGGAGTCTTCGCCAATTTCCCCTGTCTCCGGGTTCATGTACAGGGTGGTCGAATTGTCCTCGTACAACGATTCCGAGAGGACTCCTTCGGAATCGTAGGTGTAAGTGGTCAAAGTGCTCTCGCCACCGGCCTCTGCGGTTGACGTGTAGCTCTCCGTGAGAAGTCTGCCTGCGTCGTCGTAAGTCCATGCGTAGTGCTGGTTCGCGTTGTCGTATGAGAGGAGGCGCCCGTCGTCGTTGTAGGTGGCTTCGAATGTGTCGGGATCGTCTATTAGCTCCTCGCTGTATGTAGTTTGAGCGGTTACTAGCTGGCTTTTGTCGATGGCGGGGGCGGTGGGCTCGGGCTTTTCGGCCTCTTCCTCGGCAGGGGCCTCGGGAGCTGCGGGCTCCTCGGCGGGTGCGGGGGCAGGTGTCTCCTCGGCTGGCTCGGAAGTAGAGCAGCCGGCCAGGGCGGCGGCCAAGGCGAGCGCCAGGGCGATGGTGGGAAGCGCCCGCAGGCGTCCCAGGGCGGATAGGGTCATGGTGTCCTCCTTCTAGTGGATCAGGTGCCAGGTGCTAAGAGGGCCGCTCTCGATGTGAGGACGGCCCTCGAATAGCTGGGTGGGGAATAGGCGCAGGAAGCCTAACCTTTCAGGGTTTTGGCTTACCAGCGGCTCATGCGACGGCGCGCAACGGCAAGTCCTGCGGCGCCGAGAATAGTCGCGACTCCCAAGGTTGCCGCAAGAGGCAGCAAGCTGTCGCCAGTCTGCGCGAGGGGAGTGGGGTCTTTGGCCGTTGCGGAGTCCTTGTCTTTAGTGCGGCTTGCGTCCTTGTCGGAAACGCTAGTGCCTGCGCTCGATTCGGTCCCCTTGTCGGACACGTTCGTCATGTTGTCGCCCTGTGAGCCGCCATTCGTCGATCCGCTGCCCTGAGATCCGTTGTTGTCGGGCGTTGTGGCCTCGTTGCCCAGAACGGCGTATTGGGAGAAGTGGTCGGTGACGATGTAGAGAAAACCGTCCTGCACCCAACAGGTCGCCGGCTCTGGCGAACCGTCGTCTGCCAGGTAATACACGCTCATCGTAGTTGGATTGAAGCCGGCCAAGTCGCCTTCGAGCTTTAGGCGTACCGTGAACAGATAAGCATCGTTGTCGTAGTCGGCGAATATGTTGCCGGCGGAATCGGCGAGGGAAAGGTCGATGGGGGTGACCTTGGTGGCGCTTTCGGCGCTTTGGGCCTCGCGTAGAGCGCTTTTTTGCCCGGCATTTAGTTCCGCTGTATCCTTATCGGCCGCAATGAGGAAAAGACCGCCGTCCTTAACGAGCGTGTCGGTGGCTTCGTTGGACGATACGATGTGCCCCGAGAAATCTGAATTTGCGGAGGTTGAGCCCGTTGCCTCAGTTTTGGCGCTTACGGTAACCGTCATAGTGTCGACGAGGGTGAGCTCCCAATTGTCATAATTGATGTAATAAAGCTCCAGCGTTGCGGTTCCGGGCTTGAGCGCGGTGATCCGGTTTCCGTTGGCGTAGGCACCGATGTCATCCACCTCATCGGTGCTTGCGTAAAGAGTGCGAAGAACGTCTTTGTTCTGAGAGATGATGGCCCAAGGACGGCCTTGGTAATTCTCATTTGCTCCAACAGTTACGAAGTCATTGGAGAAGTCTTCGAAATAGGGGTTCTCGCCGACGAAGGTCTCGATTGCTTCTTCAGCGAATGCGAGCTGGCTGGGGTCGAAGCTCGATGGCTCGACGACGGTGATGGTGTTGCTGAACGTTCGGCCATCTTTTACGGAAACGGTGATAGTTGCGATTCCGGGCTTGAGGCCGAGCGCCTGCCAGTATGCCGTTCCGCTGCCATCATTGCTTTCTTCGGCATCGATTCTCACGATGGCCGGATCGCTCGAGGTGATGCTTGCTATCCAATCCCCATCGAGATGATCCCACAGGACAGCTGCTCCGGCCCCATTGGGCGCAAATACGCCGCTATCTGTACCGGGGAATGCTCCGATAACATCAACAAAGTTAGCCTCCTCGCTGTTTGAGACGATCAGCGTCTTGTCTGCGATAGGTGTGAGGGTGGCATTTTCGCTGCTCTCCTCAACCACGACCTCTAGAGGGACGGTAGCGAGAGGGGCGGTATCGGCGGAATCGGGGGTTTCGCTTGGGCCGAAGCTTCTGAGCAGCACGATGTTGTACGAGCCAGAGACGGTGGCGGTGCACGTCAGCGCGCCGGTGCCTTCATTCTCGATCGACGAACTATCGAAGGAAATCCCTTCGGAATTTCTGATTTCTACATAGTAGTCGCTGGGATCTGCGGTCTCGGGCAATGAGACGGTGTACTCGATGAGGTTGCTGTTAGGTTCTGCGTGATAGACATCTTGGCCGCAAATCGGGCAAAGATAGGTACGGACGATGACGGATTGCGTGGAGGCGGAGAGGCCGTATTCGCCGGATCTGGTCGCGGATGCGGTTTGTGCGGCGTTCCGGCAGAGTGCCCGTCCGCCCTTGTTCGAAGGGGTGCTGCTTGGGGCTGCAGGGTCTTCTGCCCTCGCCGCGCTTCCATCCGCGTCTGCGGATTGCTGGGCATCCTTCTGCGCTGCAGTGAACTCGGAGTCGTTGCTGGGAATGTCATCGCAAGGCTCTTCGTTTACGCCTTGCGTTCCCTCGCTGTCCGTTCTGGCACAGGAGTCTTTGCCAGCGCCTTCTATTTTAGGTTCGGTATCTCTGGCGCTGTCTTCCTGCGGCATGTCCTCCACGACCCCCTGCAGGGCGTCGACGTCGCTGGCGGGCTGCTCGCCGTCGGCGACGCCCCAGGCCGCTGCGGGCGCGATGCCCAGGGCCAGGGCGCAGGCGCAGGCCACGCGCAGGGCCCGGTTGCCCAGAATGCTTCCTTTCATTCGTCCTCCTTCTGGCGTCGGCTGACGCCTCGGCTTCCAATCCTTCGACTCTCTCAAGGGCGCGGCGGGAATCGGGAGGGGGAAGGAGAGCCCGCCGCGCAATCCTCATAAAGCTATGGCATTGCGGGCATAAGAACAATCGGTTTGGAACTACTGGCTGCGCGGGTGTAAAAATTAGCGTGAAGCTCATGATTGGTGGATCTTGAATATGTCATCTGTGTCATATATAATGCATGTATATTACATGTAAGGAGTAAGAGATGCCAGCATTGCAAGTTCGAGATTTCCCCGACGACCTCTACGAAGAGCTTCGCGCGTTTTCTGCTTTGCATCATCGGAGCATGGCTCAACAAACGATTGCGGCAGTTGAGGCGGCGATAAGAGAAGAAAGCCCGCGCGCCAATCCTCTTCGTGTGATCCCTTTCGAGTTGCCCGCTGAGCGCGAAGGAAGACTTGCTAAGCGCCGAGAGATCTTGGAGCGAGCAGGTCGAAGGCGTGCGCGCCTCGCTAAAGGCACCCCGTCTCCGCTTTCAATGCTTTCGGAAGCGCGAAACGAGAGGGATGAGGACTTCGACAGAATTGTAGAGGAAGTTGTGGGGTCGGGCCTATGATCGTCATGGATGCCAATGCTGCTGTCGCCATCGCGCTCGGTGCGGCCGATGGCGAGGCGCTGGAGATGCTGCGTCTGCCCGACGAGCGCATCGCGGCCCCTCAGCTTATGCATGCGGAAGTTGCGCACACTCTCGCAAAATATGTTCGAGGCGGTTATCTCGATGCCTCGGAGGCGGTTGCATGTGGTCAAGATGCGATTGCCCTTGTTGATGAGTTCTGCGAAGACGCTTCGTTGTGGGTGGAAGCCCTGACTGAGTCGGCTCGTTTGGGCCACTCTTCGTACGATCTGTTCTATCTTGCTTTGGCGCGTAGGCTCGGGGCGACGTTGTTCACTATCGACAAGAGGCTTCAGGCGCTATGCGCTGAAAACGGCGTTAACAGCATTTGGCTTGACAATGATTTTTAGGCACTGCTGCTGGGCCGTGGGCTGGCTCCTGTGCGCTGTCGCAAAAGAAGAGACCCGGCTTGCACCATCCTGAGTTCTTTTTAGCGGTATGTGTTTTTGCGCCGGTCGGTTACTTCTGTGTGTGATGACGGCATCGAGGGGGACAGAAACGCTGTTCCCAGGTTGGTCTCATAACGGGAGGCGCGAGCTGAATACGAAGTTGAGGGAGGCTGAAGGCGCCAATCGTACCACGCGCGCAACGGGCCATTCGCCGGGGGTCGATGTCATTGATGACATCGAAACGACCGAAAATGACAAGCGCGCAAGAGTCCCGTTGAAGCGGCCGGGCTCTTGTGGAATTCTTCTCCGGGTGAAGCTGGGGCTGGGTTCTTGCGCTCTCGTGTGCCTGAGCTTGCCTGAACCTTGCGTGGCGTCGTTAGGCGCATCGCAGGCAATTCAAAGTGTTCGAAAGGAAGGGGCCGATGGATCCGATTGCGGTGCTGATCGATGTGGCTGATCTGTGCATCGAGCCTCTTGTCATGGTTCCTGCGGCAATGCTGATATTGCCGATGCGAAGGCGTGGCCTTTTTCTGGCTCTCGAGCTTATCGGCACCCCTCTTTGGGCGTTTGTCTTCGGGACGGTGCTCTCATGGTTTTGGGCGGGCCTTTTGGTGTGCGGCATTCTTGAGTTTGTGCTGCCGCTCCTTTTTTGGAGGGATTCCCCGTTTCGCAAGGTGAGCGCCCTGTTCGTGATCCAGCTGTGCTCGATAGTGGCGGGAGCCGTTGTCTGGACGTGCTGGGAGGCCATCTTCGGCATGCCGATCCCCGAGGACTCCACGGCCGAGTTTGCGCTGTATCGAAGCGATCTGGGGAAATGGCTCATCTACGAGATTCTCGACATAGGCCTCTCGGCAATACTGCTGATACCTGCGGTTGTCCTGTTTCGGCGTTGGGCATGGCGCACGGCCGACACGCGGGGTAGCGTCGTCTTCGCCGGATTGCTTGTGACTCAGTTGCTTATGGCCAGCGTCCCCATGATCTGCATGGCCCGTTCGCTGGGGACGGGCGCCTATGCGGTCATTGCGTTGATTCTGCTGGTGTATCTGGTGGTCGGCATTGGGGCCATCGTCGCCTCGTGGCATTGGGAAGTTGCTGCCCGCGCCCAGCGCCGCAGCGAAGAGCTGGCTCACCAGCGCGTTGCCTACCTCGAGGAGTACGAGAACGCTCAGGCCCAGGTGAGGGCTGTTGCCCATTTGCGGCACGATCTTCGAAACGAGATGGCGGCGGCCCGCGCGCTGCAGGAGAGGGGGCGCGCCGAAGAGGCTCGCCGGCTTCTTTGTGCTATGGCGGAACAAGTTTCGACGGAGGAGATGCCAGAGGGAGGTTCGTTGTGACGGCGTCGATGGCTGAGGCTGTTCTGTGCTCCGCTCTGCTTTCGGCCATGGCCCTCTGGTACGGCGTGCGCATGGGTGCCGTACCTCTCTCGAGGCGCTTGGCTGCGATGGCGATTCCCCTGACCCAGGCATGCGCTCTTGTCGCGTTCGGCGCCTTTGCTATGCGCGATCCCTTTCTGGATCGATTTGTTCCCTACGTTGTTTTCGCCACGGTAGCGTGCCTGGTGGCCGATGGTCTCGCACTGCCGAGCCTTTCGCTGGGTGCGCGCAAGGAGTCGGCTCAGGATCAGGCCCGTGCGGCAGCTGAGCTGCTGGAAGCGACGCGTCAGGGCGCGGCCGCTGCTCGGCGAGAGGTGCAAGAGGCAGACGACGTGCGTCGTGGCATGGTTCAGGCGCTGAATCGGGCGATCGAGCAGTGCGGTACGGACGAGGTCGTCGGTGCAGGAGAGCTTGCAGTCGGGTCGCCCTTTGCGCGCTATTGCCGCAACGACGTTGTCGATGCGCTTTTGGCTCTAAAGGCGCGTCGCGCAGGCGAGGAGGGAGTTGCCTTTGAGGTGCATGCCGACGTCCCCGCCAGAGTGTCCATCAGCGATGTAGACTTGTGCGCTTTGTTCTCGAATATGCTCGACAATGGCATCAACGGGGCCGTGAAGGCTGAGGGCAGGCGATTCGTGCGCCTGGACGCCTCGGTGCATGGCGCTATGCTTGTTGTGCGGGTGATCAACAGTTGCAGCCCCAAAAGCGGCGGCGCCCCTTCGGCGAAGCCGGGGCGACAGCGGCGGTGCGCCGTGGACTCCCATGGTTGGGGCCTCGATATCTTGGGGGCGCTGGCGGAGCGCTACGACGGGTCTTTCGAGAGTGCCGCCGAGGGAGACCAGTGGGTGGCGAGCTTGATAGTGCGCTGCCGGTAGATCAGCCGGCGGCTGGAAGGCGGGTAACCGGCGGCAGAAGGGCCGCTGAGTCTCGCGGCATAGGGCCGAACGGGCTTTGAATGACGCCAACCGCGAAGGTCAGGGCGTGTGCCGTTCCCCGAAGTGATTTGCATTTTGTGACAACATTCCGACTGAAAATGACATGGTGCGGAGGGAATGAATCCTCTTTTGAGATAATAACAGCTTGCGATGGCCGCCGCGCGCAGCGGGGCCGTTCGCGCATTCGGGAGCCGAAAACGAGAAAGGACGATGCGTGTACACTGTGGCCGTTGTCGATGACGACCTTCGCCAATGCAGGATCCTGGCGGACATGATCGCCGATGCGCCGTTCTCGTCCTTCGATATCCTCACCTTTCAGAGCGTGCCCGATCTCGAAAGCTTCCAGGCCCACCACGGGCCGGTGGACATCTGCCTCATGGATGTGCGCATGGACGACGACGCGGGACGATTCTCCGACGGCATCGAGGCGGTCTCGCGGCTGTTTCCCGAGGGCTGCGGTACCCAGGTAATTTACGTGACGGGCTACGTGGAATACGCCACGCCGGTCTACGAAACGCCGCACGTGTACTTCCTGCTGAAGCCCGTGCAGGCCGAGCAGCTTTACGCTGCGCTCGGCAAGGCGCTCGAGCGGCTCGCGTCGCAGACGGGCGCCTATTTGCCAGTGACCTGCGGCGGCGCGGTGAGGCGGCTTCCCGTGGGCAAGATCATCTACCTTGAGAGCAACCGTCGCAAGGTGATCGTGCATATGGTCGACGATACGGTGGAGACCTACGCAAAGCTGTCGGATTTCGAGGACCAGCTGCCGCCGAACTTCGTGCGCAGCCACATGAGCTTTCTCGTGAACATGAACTATCTCGAGTGGGTGGATGGCAAAACCGCCACGCTTTCCACGGGCATACAGCTGCCGGTGAGCCGCCAGCGCTCCGTGGCCACTCGCGAGGCCTTCCACCGCCATTTGCGCGGGTTTTTGTAGGGCATTCTACTTCTTCAGCAGGTGGCGGACGGCGGCCACGGGGTGATGGAGGATCATCCGCGGACCGGCGTAACGCATGATGGCGCGGATCTGCTCGCGCTGGGCGGGGGCGTAGCAGTGGTTGCCGCATTCCTCGCAGCTTGTTTTGTGGGCCATGGACCGACAGCGCTCGGTGCGCAGGACGCAGTAGTCGTCGATGGCCTTGCACGCGGGGCAGAGCGCCTCGCCGGCATGGCTGGTCTCGGTGCGTGCGGTCGCCTCGTGGTTGCCGGCGCAATAAATCGCCACCATGTTCGAGATGGTGCGCTTCTCGCGCTCGCGGCGGCGAGCGACTTTGGGGGTGTCAGGTATTCTTGCCATGGTGCGCACTTTAGCAGATTTCCCGCTGATGCGCCGTCCTTGTTAGCTCCTTCAAACTTTCGCCAAAAGAGCGAGCAGCCGCAAAATGACGATGTTGACGTCACGAGCGTCATTTTGCGGCTGCATTTCTCTCAAACGGGGCTGTTTTGGTCTCCGGTCAGTCACGAATTGACGCTTGTTACGGCAAGACCGTGAATTCGCGGCTGGAAAACGGTGGGGGCGAGGGTGCGTCTGGGCTAGAGGCGCTGCAAAATGAGGTAGCGGTTGAGGTTGCTCTGCTTGCCGTCGGCGGAGAAGCGGGCGACCTCGCGGAAGGGGAGGGGAGCGGCAGACGTGCAGCTGCTGGCAGAGGGCGCGCTGGGTTCGCGGATGGCGGCGAGAAGGGTGTCGATTTCGTCCTCGGGCGTGTGGTGGCAGAAGCGGTAGACGCCCTCGGCGTGCTGCCAGCCGAGAAGAAAGTCGTTTTCTTGGAAGGTGGGGAGGCAATGGGTGGCGCGGCCCTCGGCGGTGACCGTGGCGGCCTTGGCAGCCAGGCGCGGGTCGTTCAGGAACTGCCAGAACGGCACGACGGCAAAGCCGCCGGGCCGCAGGGAGCCGAGGAGCCCCTCGAGAACCCGGGCGCGCAGGGCGAACGTCGGCAGGTGGTGCATGAGCCCGAAGGCGACGGCGAGGTCGTGCGAGTTGCGGGGGAGGCGGTCGGCGAAGGTGCCGTCGAGGAGGGATTCCACGATGTCGAGGGCGCGGAGATCTACGATGGTCTTTTCGGGGGGATTCGCGCCCTGCCCTGAAGCATCCTCCTCTTTCGTTTTGGAAGTAGCAGAGGAGCTGCGAAGGCTGTGCGGGAAGGCGGCAGATAGAGCGCCGATTTCGGGAGATGCCAGATCGGGGCAGCTGTCGAGGGCGGTGACGCGCAGGGGGGCGTTTGTGCGTTCGGCGAGGAAGCGTTCGAAGCGGAGGTTGCCGCAGCCAAGGTCGAGGACGGCCAGAGGTTCCGTGGCAGAAAGGGGTTTGCCCTCGTGGGCGCTATCAACGTAGGCGGGGGCGGCGAGGGTGGAGTCATGGGTTGCGATGATGTTCCACGCCTTCTCCCAGCCGTGCCAGGGGGCCTGCCGCGTGGCCGAGAACGAGGCCGCCTCTCGGGCGTAGAAATCGCTTGTGAGGGCGTTCAGCTGGCGGATGGTTTCGAGGGGGTAGACGTCCGACCGTTGAATGCCCTGCTTGTCCGTCGCGTCGAAGAGAAAGGCGCGGTGTCCGTCGGCGGCGTTCATAGGGCCCGCTTCTGATAGAGCCCGGCGTCCTTAAAGCCGAGGTTGCGGTAGTAGACGCGGGTGCCCACGGCGCTGATGACGTTGACGGCGGTGTACCCGGCCGCCGTTGCTTGGGCGCAGGCCTCTTCCACGAGCGCCCGCCCGAGACCCAGATGCTGGGTGCCCTCGCCGGTGCGGTGCAGGGCGGCCACCTTCCCGTACACATGCACTTCGCGGATCATGGCCTCCTGCGGTGCGGAGGGGGAAGCAAGTAAGGAACCCCTCGCCTCGCTTTGCCCGCTCTGGATGGGAGGGGTAGAAGGCTCGTCGGCGGTGTCGCGGGGAAGGGACGTCGGCAGCGACAGGCGGCAGAAGCCGGCGATCTTGTTCTCGGGGGTGATCCACTCGAGGAAGCGCTCTTCGGTGGTGGCGGTCTGGTAGGCGATGGTCTGAAGGGAGAGGTCGTCCACGGCGGCGCCTTCCACGGAGATCTCGCGGGAGCGGATCTCGGCAACCTCCTCGCCCGTGGCATCGACGGCGGCTTCTACCACTTGGCGCAGGTTGGTCTTCTTGTTGCCGGCGAGGATGTCGGTGGCGGAGATGTCGCGGATCATACGGGAGATGCGCGTCCAGGGCGGGGTGGCCAGCACGTCCACGACAAGGACTCCCACGAGCTCATCCTCGGTATAGGGGCGCCAGCGGCCGGCCTCGTAGCAGTCGGTGAGCTGGGCGCTTTCCACAAGGCAGCAGGGATAGAGCTTCACCTCGTCGGGCAGAAACGCCGGGTCGGTGACGAGACGACGGTAGTCGGCGGTGTCGGAGGCGGGGTTGGCGCCGAGCAGGTTTACCATGAAGTGCACGTGGCTTTTGAAGCCGAACTGCCGCAAGAGGGCCATGGCGTCGGCGATGCGCGCTGACGTGATGGCGCGGCCGTTAGCGGCGAGAAGGTCGTCGGAGAGGCTCTGGATGCCGATCTGCACCTTGGTGCAGCCGAGCGCGCGCAGGGTGCGGCAGGCCTCGGCGGTAACGAGGTCGGGGCGCGTTTCCACCACCAGCCCGACGACGCGCTTCGGTGCCGTTTCGTTGGCGCGATGCAGGGCGAAAAGATCGTCCCAGGAAAGTTCCTTCGGTGCTGCGCTTTCGGTGCCTTCCCGTAGGGGCAGACCTTGGTCGGCCCTCTGGGACGCCGCCAACATGCCGGGATGGGGCAGTGTTTTGGCCTCGTGTCCGCGTGGGCCCTCTTCCGCATAGGCCTCCCGCCACGCCTCGTTGTAGGTGAGCTCTCCGGCGTCGATGCGCTGTTGGAGGGGCGCAGCGACGGCAGCCAGCGCGTTGCGGTCGCGGGGGAGGCCACGGTTCTCGTACCACCTCTGGCGCTCGGTCGCCTCGCGGGCGCGTTCCTCGTCGGGCAGGTTCAAAGCGCGGAAGAGCTCGCCTGTGAACCAGCGCTGGTAGGCGGCGGGGTAGTCGCTCCAGGTGCCGCCCAGCACGATGAGCTCCACTTTGTCGGTGACATGTCCCATGGCGGTCAGCGTCCGCAGGCGCGCGGCCACTTGGAGGAAGGGGTCGAACCAGCATCGCTCGGCCCGCTGGCAGGCCGGCTCGTCGGAAAGATAGCTCTTCGGCATACGGATGTCGTTCGGGCAGAACACGCAGGCGCCCGAGCAGGGCCAGGGCTTCGTGAGCACGGTGATGGTGGCCACGCCCGAGGCGGTGCGCCGCGGTTTGGCCTGCAGAAGGCGCACGAGGGCTGCGTCGGTCGCCTCGCTCACGTTCCACGCCGCCCACCGTGCCGGCTCCTCGGCTTTCACGCGCAGGTAGAAGGGGAGGAGTCGCCGCTTGGCCACCTGGCGCGTGCCGTCGTGGGCGGCGCGGTTGTGCCGACGCACCAGCTTGTCGAGCCACGCGGCGTCGGCGCTGCTGTCGGCTCCTTCGCCACCGACGACGCCGCTGCGCACGGCTTCGATTATTTCTAAGAGCGCTTCTTCCATAAGAATGCAAAAGATACCAGGTTCGCCCAAGGAAGCCAGCGAGGTTCCGACAGGTGCCTGCAATTCGCTTGAAGCGCGGCCGGGCGGCCTTTGGGCCGTGAGGGAAAGCGCTGAACGCAAAGGGCAGGCGCCTGTCGGAACCGCAGCGTCGACGGATCCGTTCGTCTCGTTAGGGCGAACGGAACTATAGGGCGTCCTTGATGGCGGCGAGCAGCTCGTCGTAGGTTTCCAGGGCCGGCAGCTCCGGGTACTCGGCCTTGATGGCGTCGGTGGTGCGGAACAAAAAGCCGGCCTTCGAATCCAGGATCATGCCCAGGTCGTTATGGGAGTCGCCGGCGGCGATGGTTTCGATGCCGCAGGAGTGCAGCGCGCGCACCGTGGTGAGCTTACTTTCGGGGCAGCGCATCGTGAAGTCGGTGATGGCGCCATCTGCGGCTACCACCAGCTCGTTACAGAACAGCGTCGGCCAGCCGAGCTTCTCCATGAGGGGCTTGGCGAACTGTTCGAAAGTGTCGGAGATGATGATGACCTGGGTGAGGCTGCGCAGCTCGTCCAAAAACGCGCGGGCGCCGGGCATGGGGTCGATCTTGGCGATGACCGCCTGCACGTCGGGCAGGCCCAGCCCATGCTCGGCCAGAATGTCGAGGCGCCACTTCATGAGCTTGTCGTAGTCGGGCTCGTCGCGGGTGGTGCGCTTAAGCTCGGGGATGCCGGCTTCCTCGGCGAAGGCGATCCAGATTTCGGGAACCAGCACGCCTTCCAAATCGAGGCATACGACGTTCATAGGGCACTCCTTCCGTGGGCGGCGCCGGGGCTTAAGGCCTGCGCGCCGCAGGGTATCGTCGGCAGAAGCGTACCCCACTGAAGGCGCCTTGCCGCCTCGGAAGCGGAAAGATGGCGCAGGGGGCGACTTCAGCGGTAGCGCGGGCGCCCCTCTTGCTATACTGGGCGTTCCAAAAAGAAGGCGTCGGTGCGGCGCCGAAGGCGGCAAGAGCGAGGAGCGCGGCTGTGACCAAGGTCATCAAGAGAGAACATGCGGAGCGGGCGCGGGCCCACGAGAGCGTACTCGCCGTGCCCGAGGTCATGCGTACGGCCCCCGGCATCGCCATTCAGGGACGCAAGATCCGCTCGCTCGTGTTCTCGACGGATCTGGCCGTCATCTGCCACTGCGACGCCGATGCGGTGCTCGCGGTGTACCCCTTCACCTGCCAGCCGGCCATCACCCAGGCGCTTGTGGCCGCGTCCCAGCGCCCGGTGTTCAACGGCGTCGGCGGCTCCATCACCCAGGGCGAGCGCTGCGTGGAGGCGGCCCTGCACTCCGAGATGTCCGGCGTGGCGGCCGTCGTGGTGAACACGTCCATTCCTGTGGAGTCCATCTCGGCGCTCGTGGAGAAGGTGGCCGTGCCCGTGTGCGTGACCGCCTGCGCTGCCGACGACGTGGTGCACCGCCAGATTGCGGCGGGGGCATCCATCGTGAACGTGGCCGCCGGCGCCCGCACGCCCCAGGTGGTGGAGGCCCTGCGCCGGGAATATCCCGACCTGCCGATCATCGCCACGGGCGGCCCGACCGACGATGCCATCCGCGCTACCATTGCGGCCGGCGCCGATGCCGTCAGCTGGACGCCGCCGGCCATTGCCGATCTGGAGCGCGAGGTGATGGAGAAGGCCCGGCGCTTGGCGGCCGAGCTGTTGTAGAGCCCTGCAAGTGCGATCCGTAGGGGGCGACCTTGGTCGCCCCTTCGCAGCTGGGGGCATCATTCCGGTTGGGAGGGCTGACCAAGGTCAGCCCCTACGGGATGTGGGGCAAGCGAGGTTGACCGGCTCCACGGGGTAAACCGGCGGGGCCCTAAAGCATGTGCGTGACGAGGTAGCCCTCGCGGATGCCGTATTTGCAGGGGATAACTTCGGCGGCGCCCAGTTCCTCTGCGAGCGTGCGCACGATGATCATGCCGGGAACGAGGCTGTGGACGCGGTCGGGGGCGGCCTTCACGGCGCGATGGGCGAAAACGGAGACGTCGCCCTGAAGAAGATCGGCGAGCCCTTCCATGTCCTTGCGGCTGATGCTCTTGGGCCGGGTGTCGTCGCCCCACACGGCGGCGACCATCTTCGCGAGGGCGCGCACCGATCCGCCGATGCCGTAGAGCCGCTCGCTTCGGTACCCCTCCAAATTCGGCAGCGCCTGGAGTTCTTTGCGGAACGCGTCGGCGATGGTGCGGCATTCGGCCGGGGTGGGAATGATGCAGCGCACGTAGTTCGCGTAGGCGAGCACGCAGCCGAAAGGTATCGAGATCCCCGCATGGTCGCCATCGGACGCAAGGGCCGTCAGCTCCGTCGAGCCGCCGCCGACATCGATGAGCGTGCCTGCTGCAAGGGGTGTGCCGATGGAGGCGCCGACGAACCCGAGGTGGGCCTCCTCGCGGGCGGAGAGCACGCGCACCCTATGGTTGATGGCTGTCTCGATGGCCGCAGTCGCCGCTTCGGAGTTCGCGCAGTTGCGCAGCACGGCGGTGGCGAAGATATCGACGCGCGCGCAGTTGAGGTTGTCGGCCAGCTTCAGCAGGTCGCCCAGCACGGCTACGGCTCGCGCGATGCCCGCGTTGGAGAGCGCCCCGTCGGCCACGTAGGCGGCAAGGCCGGCCATCTTCTTCTCGTCGACCAATGTGCGGAAGGGCTTGGCGGCATCTTCCCGCTTGGTCTCGTAAACGACCAGGCGAACCGAGTTGGAGCCGAGGTCGATAACGCCGAGGCGTGCCATGAGGGTCCTTTCTCGAGGGTGCATTCCGCGGTGCTTCCCTAGGGTAGCGCAACCTGCCGGCAAAGAGCCGCCCGATCGGAAAGACCGGGCGGCTCGGAAGAGGGGAGGGGCGGGTCGCTGTCGCCTCTAGACGGCGATGACCACGCGGTAATGGGCGTTGTCCCCGCAGCAGGTCTGCAGAATGATCGACTCGCCGTAGTCGGTCACGCGGGACTGGATGTCCTCCCAGTAGGTGTCGTCGGGCACGATGAACTCGTCGACGACGGAGTAAGTGCGCGTGTTCCCATCGGAGTCGCACACGGTGACCGGGTCGCCGTTCTTCAGGGTCATGACGCAGGTGAAGTCGCCGGGGTTGTGGCCGATGAAGTAGCCCCAGCTGCCATCGGTGGTGCTGTCGGAGCCCATCCACAGCCCCGCACCGGAGGCGGGAGCCGAGGCGCTTTCGTAGGAGGGGACGTAGGTGACGATGTCCCCGTTCACGTCGATGGAGTCCACTACCATTTCATCGCCTTCGGGGGAGATGGTCTCGAGGGGCTCGGTCACGTCGACGGCCTCCACGTCGATGGAATCGTCGGAGCCTTCGGGCGTCTCGCCGGCAGCGCTCGCGGCGGTCTTGGCTGTGGCATCGTGGCTCGCGCTGTGCTTGGCGGACAGGGAGGCGCGGCTGGAAACCGCGTCCATGGCCAGCTCGTCGTGGATGTCGTCGAACTCGGAGGCCATGGCCACCGCCTCTTCCTGATCCTCGTAGACGATGATGGAGGCCACCTGCTTGACGATGGACGTGTCCTGGGCCGCCTCGGGCATGGGCAGCGTGGCCGGATCGCGGTCGGGCTCCATGGCGTAGGCAATGCCGCCGACCAGGGCGAGCACGGCGGCGCCGGAAACAACGGCGGCTATGAGTTTCGATGCCTTCATGACGCTTCTTCCTTTCACGAGGCCTATCGACGGAGTCGCGGACGGGCTTCTTCTTTGCGAGGCGAACCCTCTCGTGCGGTAAGGGCCAAGAATGGAACTTGACAGTGCCTATCTTAGGGTGTCCAGGTCACAAATAGGCTCTGAACTGGGCATTGTTGGAATCGCGTATGCGTAAGAGAACTTGTCCGGAAGAAAGAAGCCGCCTTGAAATACGCCCGTTTCCATCCCGTCGCCATTGTTGACGGCATGCAAGCGGAAACGGCGCGGGTTGCGCAGAAGTTGTGGGGAGCGCCCCGCCGCTGCCGATTGTTGAGGTCTGAGGGCTTTTCGCGAAGAGGGGAGGTCGCAAGGCGGTATTTTGCCTATAATGATCCCACCTGTATTTCGATGGAAACAACCGCACGCGAGCCGCCTCGGCGGCCGGCGTGCTGCCACCAAACGAACACGCGAAACGCACGACGGAAACGAACACGAGGTTGATCATCCATGGGAATGAACCAAGACCCCCGAGGGGACGCCTACGGCCGCGGCCCCGAGCGACCCGATGCGCCGGCGCCAGCCGGACGGGGACCCCAGGGCTCGCGGGGCAAGATCACCACGCGCCCCTCGCGAGAGAGCATTTTGCAGTCCTACGCGACCCAGGACGAGATGCGCGCCCGTGACGCGCGCCTGCGCTCCCAGCAGGCGTCCCGCGCCTATACGGCCAGCGCCGCCCAGCGCGATGCCGATCGCGCAGCCCGGCGCGAGGCCCTTGCGGCCCAGCAGCGCGAGCAGGAGACTCGTCGCGCCGCCCAGCAGCGGCCCGCGCCCGCAACCCCGGCCCAGCGCGCCGGCCAGCGCCGAACGCGTGTGGTGCCGCCTTTGTCCTCCCAGGAAAGCTACGACCTCACCCGCTCCTCCATGGAGAGCTACGAGCGCGCCCGCGCCTCTCGCGATGCCCTGTCGGAGGCTCGGCGGGGCCGCGCGCTCAACCGCGAGGTCATCGACGGCCGTGGCAGCATCGACTCGCGCACCTTCAACGAGAGCCACCAGATTTCCGCCTACTCCCGCGACGACCGCGACCGCCACGACCCGATGATCGATGTCATGGACAACCGCACCTGGCACTCCCGGGCCGGTCAGGGCTTCGTTGCGCCCGCCGAGGGGACTCCGGGCGCCCCGACGCCCGTGCGTCGCCCGCGCGGCTCGAGCGCCTCCGACGTCGGATTCGCCGGCGTCATGAGCGGCCGGGCCAACTACGGCGGCACCCAGGGCGGCTCCGGGGTGCCGATGTTCGTCAAGATCGCCGTTCCCCTGATCGTCGTTCTTCTTGTTGTGATCGTTTGCCTCTTAGTGTTCTAAGGGTTCTAGAAAAGGCTTTACATGTACGCGAAACCGACCTGTCCGACTCCGCTGAAGATCCTTCTCATTGTTGTTATCGCGGTCGAGCTTGTGGCCATCGGGCTCTTGCTCGCCGGCCGCGCCGGCGCTTCCGAGGGAGGTGCGGCGGCCGGATCGTCGGCTGATTCGGCGGCGGCTGCGGCTCCCATTGCCAACGATGCCGCCTCTCAGGGTGCCGACGGGAATGCCGCCGCTTCCGACCCTGCCACCGCTCCCGAGCCCGTGACGCTGACCGTCACCTTCGCCGGCGACTGCACGCTCGGTACCGACATCAACTACGAGAACGAGCGGTCCTTCAACAGCCGCTGGCAGGCCGAGGAGGGCGATGCCACCTACTTCTTGCGCAACGTCGCCGACCTGTTCGGCTCCGACGACCTTACCGTGGTGAACATGGAGGGTGCGCTGACCGAGGGCGGCGAGCGGGCCGACAAGAAGTTCGCCTTCCGCGGCAAGCCGGAGTACGCCAAGATCTTCTCCAGCGCCTCGGTAGAGGCGGCGACGCTGGCCAACAACCACTCCCAGGACTACGGCCAGACGGGCTACGACGACACCATTGCCGCGCTGGACGCCGAGGGGGTGCAAAGCTTCGGCTACGACCGCATCGCGTATCTGGATGTGAAGGGCGTGAAGGTGGCGCTCATCGGGTCGTACTTCCCCGAGGACAGCGCCGAGAACACCAAGGAGATGACCGACAACATCGCCGCGGCCCGCGCCGAGGGCGCCCAGCTCGTGATCGTGTACGTGCACTGGGGCCAGGAGCACGAGTACGACATCACCGAGGGGCAGCAGACCGCCGGGCGCGCCGCTATTGATGCGGGGGCCGATCTAGTGGTGGGATCCCATCCCCATGTGGTGCAGGGCTGGGAGGTGTATCAGGGCCGCTACATCGTCTACAGCCTCGGCAACTTCTGCTTCGGCGGCAACACCAACCCCGACGACAAGGATTGCCTCATCTTCCAGCAAACGTTCACGGTGACCGGTGACGAGGTGGCCAAGAACGACGACGTGGATTTCATCGCCGCCTCGGTTTCCACGGAGACCGACCGCAACACCTACCAGCCGGTACTGGCCGAAGGGGATGAGAAGGCCCGCATCGACGTGAAGGTGCAAGAAGCCGCCGACCGCATTGCGGCTGCCTCCTAAAGTATCGATTAACCTGTCCGGCCGCGAGAAGGCGGAGGGGCGCCGTGCTCAAACAGCTTTCTATGGCAGGGCTCGTCGGGAGCTGCCGACATTTCGTTATGCCATAGAAAGAATTGCGCGCGGCACCCCTCCGCCTTCTCGCGGCCTACTGAGCCTTAGTTGCTGGGGTTGCGGTCTAAATGCGGATGACGCAGGAGCCGGCGGTGAGGCCGCCGCCGAAGGCGGTCATGCAGGCGATGTCTCCCGGCTGCAGCTTGCCCTCGCAGAGCGCCTCGTTCAGGGCGATGAGGGCGCTTGCGCCGCTGACGTTGCCGACGTGGTCGATGATCACCTGGAAGCGCTCCATGGGCAGGTCCATTTTCTTGGCGGCGTAGCGGATGATGCGCTCGTTGGCCTGGTGCGGCGTGAACAGGGTGACATCGTCGGTGGCCAGCCCGGCGCGGATAAGCGCCTCCTCGGTGCAGCGCATCATGGCGGAGGTGGCGAACTTGAACACCGCCTGGCCGGCCATGCGCATATAGGGGTCGCTTTCCGCATCGGCAGCGGCGAGGCGCGGGGCAGCGGTAGCGGAGGTGCCGGCAGCAGCGGTCGTGCCGTCGGCGGCGAAGGGAACCTTGCGGGATGCGAAGGCACTGTCGCACCAGAGGGTGCGGTCGACGTCGTCGGTGTTCTCCATATAGGAGGAGAGGATGCCCGGGGCGGCGGCTCCGGCGGCGGCATCGGCTCCGGCTCCGGTATCCGCCTCGTCGCGCCATTCCAGCACCACGGCCCCGGCGCCGTCGCCGAACAGGATGCACGTGGCGCGCTCCTCCCAATCGACGAGCTTGCTCAGGCGCTCGGCGGCCACCACGAGCACGCGACGCACGTCGTTGCAGCGTATAGGCGTCCCGGTGCGGGCGGCTTCCTGGCGCGCGAAGGCGGCGCCGGCCATGATGAGATCGGCGGTGGAAAGCCCGTAGACGCAGCCGGAGCAGGCGCAGGACATGTCGTAGCACACGGCGTTTGTGGCGCCGATGCGCTCGCGGATGCGGGCGGCCTCGGAGGGGAAGTGGGTGTCGGCGGTGAGTGTCGGGCAGATTATCATGTCCAGGCTGGCGGCGTCGATCGCTCCCGCCTCGCGCTGCCAACCGCCTTCCTCAAGCCCCAGCGCTCGTAGCGCGGCTTGGGCGCCCAGATCGGTGCAGGTCTCCTCGATGGCGACATGGCGGGTGTGAATGCCCGTGCGCGGGACGATCCACTCGTCGGTGGTGTCTACGATTTCCGAGAGCTCGTCGTTGGTGACGATGCGCGCGGGCAGCGCTCTGCCCGATCCGATGATGACGCTGCCCAAAGCCGTTCCTTTCCGTAAATGGTGCCTCAACCTGCTCTATGATGCCCCATATCGCCAAGTTTTCTGCTCAACGATGAGATGTTTGGTGAAGATTTTAAACGCGCGGTCAGTTTTTGGGGCGAATTCCTTAAGATTTCTCAGATAGTTTATCTCAAGGCGTGTGTTGCCGCAGCGAAAGAGAGGACGAGCTGCTTTCATGAAGACCCGTATCACAGAGCTTTTGGGCATCGAATATCCCGTGGTGCAAGGGGCTATGGCCCGCATCGCCGACGGAGGGCTGGCCGGCGCCGTAAGTGAAGCCGGCGGTTTGGGCATCATCGCCTGTGGAGGAGCCCGTCTCGAATGGATCCGCGAGCAGGTGGCCTGTGCCCGCTCCCTTACGAGCAAGCCCATCGGCATCAATGTCATGCTCATGGATCCGCGCGCGAGCGAGGTGGCCGAGCTCGTGTGCGAGCTGGGCGTGGAAGTGGTTACCACCGGTGCCGGCAGCCCCGCGAACTACATGAAGATGTGGAAGGACGCGGGCGTGAAGGTAGTGCCCGTGGTGGCCTCCTCGGCCCTGGCCGCCCGCATGGAGCGCCTCGGCGCCGACGCCGTGGTGGCCGAGGGCACCGAGGCCGGCGGGCACATCGGCGAGCTGACCACCATGGCCCTTGTGCCGTCGGTGTGTGCGGCGGTTTCCATTCCCGTCATCGCCGCCGGCGGCATCGTGGACGGCCGGGGCATGCTCGCCGCCTTCGCGCTGGGCGCCGAGGGCGTGCAGTGCGGCACGCGCTTCCTCACCGTGGAGGAGTGCAGCGTGCACGAGGCGTGGAAGGAGAAGGTGCTAAAAGCCAAGGACTCCGACACCATCGTCACCGGGCGCGGCACGGGGCATCCGGTGCGCGGCCTGAAGAACAAGTTCGCCCGCGAGTGCCGCAAGATCGAGATGGCCGCCACCTCCGGGGAAGAGCTGGAGGGCATGTACGCCGGCTCGCTCGCCCGGGCCGTGGCGGGAGACGTGGAAAACGGCTCGGTCATGGCGGGCCAGGTGGCGGCGCTGGTGACCGAGCGCGGCACGGCGGCCGAGGTCATTGCCGACATGGTGCGCGAGGCGGAGGCCCTGGCCGGGCGCTCCTTGGGCGAGCTGGCCGAGCTGAACAGCCGTCGGGCGCGCGTGTAAGGAGGCCGCCATGCTTGATGAGACCCCCTTGGCGCCCTTGGGCCTGGCTGGCCTGGTGTTCATGGCCTCGGGCCAGGGCTCCCAGAAGCCCGGCATGGGTGCCGATATGCTGGATATTCCCGAGGTGGCGGCCGTGTTCGCCTGCGCCTCGGACGTGCTCGGCCGCGACGTGGCAGCGCTGGTGCGCGACGCGTCGCCCGAAGAACTGAACGACACGCGCAACGCCCAGATCGCCATTGCGGCGCTGTCGGTCGGCATGGGGCGGGCGCTTGAGGCGCGCGGCATCGTGCCGGACGCGCTGCTCGGGTTCTCCCTCGGGCAGGTTTCCGCCATGGTGCTCGGCGGCATGCTCGCCGAGGAGGACGCCTTCGCGCTCATCGCTGAAAGGTCGCGCCTCATGGGAGAGGCGGCCGACGCGAATCCCGGCGTTATGAGCGCGCTTCTGAAGATCACGCTGCCCGAGGCCGAGGCACTGTGCGCTCAGTGCGCCGAGGACGAGGTGCTCGTGCCCGCGAACCTGAACGGCGGCGGCCAGATCGTCATCGCCGGCACGCCGGCGGCGGTGACCCGCGCCGAGGAGGCGTGGGCCGCGAGCAAGGGCCGCTTCTCGCGCTTGGCCACGTCCGGTGCCTTCCACAGCCCGCTCATGGCGCCGGCGCAGGAGCCCTTCGCCGACTACCTGGCGAAGGTGGAGTTCCGCGAGCCGGTGGTGCCGGTCATCGGCAACGTGCACGCCGCGCCGCTTGACGCCGCCGGCGCTCGCGACGAGCTGGTGGCGCACTTGGTGTCGCCCGTGCAGTTCGAGGCCAGTGTGGCAAAACTTCAGGAGGCCGGCGCGAAGATGTTCGCGGAAGTGGGCTTCGGCGGCGTGCTCGCCAATCTCGTGAAGCGCATCGACCGCAGCGCGCCCCGAGCCGCCATTCAGGATCGTCCCTCCTTCGACGCCTTCGTCGAGGAATTCGGAAAGGAATAGACGTGACCGAACCAGAAAACCGCCGCTGCGCCGTTGTGACCGGCTCCACCCGCGGCATCGGACGCGCCGTGGCCCGCGAGCTGGCGGCCGCTGGCATGAACGTGGTGGTGAACAGCTCTTCTGAGCGCAGCCTGCCCGCCGCCGAGGCGGTAGCCGCCGAGATCGCCGAAGAGTTCGGCGTGGAAACCCTGGCCTTGGCCGCCAACGTGGCCATAGAAGAGGAGGCCAACGCGCTCATTGCCGCCGCGGCCGATGCCAACGGGTCGGTGGACGTGCTCGTGAACAACGCCGGCATCACCCGCGACGGCTTGGCTGCCCGCATGTCCGACGACGACTTCGACGCCGTCATCGACATCAACCTGAAGGGCACCTTCCATTGCTGCCGCGCCGCCGCGAAGCTGATGATGAAGCAGCGCTGGGGTCGCATCGTGAACATGTCCAGCGTGGTGGGCGTGTACGGCAACGCGGGCCAGGTGAACTACGCCGCCTCCAAGGCCGGCGTCATCGGGCTCACGAAGTCACTCGCCCGGGAGCTTGCGCGCCGCAACATCACGGCCAACGCCGTGGCGCCGGGATTCATTGCCACCGATATGACCGATGCGCTCTCCGATGCCCAGCGCGAGGCTATCGTGAGTCGCATCGGCAGCGGGCGCTTGGGCGAGCCGGACGACATCGCGCATTTGGTGCGCTTCCTCGCATCGGACGAGGCGTCTTACATCACCGGTCAGGTCATTTGCGTGGACGGAGGTATGTCCCTATGAGCGAGAACGCAAGCGAGAGCATTCAGACCCGGCGGCCCGACGGCACCCATCGCGTCGTCATCACCGGCGTGGGCGCGGTGACGCCGGCCGGCGTGGGCGTCGAGGCGTTGTGGGAGGCGCTCATGGGGCGCGAGTGCTGCATTGAGCCCATCGAGCGCTTCGATACGAGCGAGTACGAGGTGCACATTGCCGGCGAGGTGCGCGACTTCGACGGTGTCGAGCACGGCCTGACCAAGAAGGAGGCGCGCCGCTTCGAGCGCTTCGTGCAGTACGCCATCGTGGCGGCCGACGAGGCGCTGGCCCAGTCCGGCTTGGAAGTCACCGACGAGAACCGCGACCGCATCGCGGTGGTGTTCGGTACCGGCATCGGCGGCATCGACGAGCTGCAGAAGAGCTTCGCCACCTTGGAGGAGAAGGGCCCCAAGCGCGTGAACCCCCTGTTCATCCCCACGATGATCGGGAACATCGCGGCGGGCAACCTGGCCATTCGCTACGGCATGCGCGGCGAGTGCCTGAACGTGGTGACCGCCTGCGCCACCGGTGCCCACTGCATCGGCACGGCGCTGCGCGACATTCGCCACGGCTACATCGACGCGGCGCTCGTGGGCGGCACGGAGGAGTCCGTGAGCCCCATCTGCATCGCCGGCTTCACCAATTTGTCGGCCCTTACCCGCGCCGAGGATCCCAAGGAGGCCTCGCTGCCCTTCGACGCCCGCCGCGGCGGTTTCGTGGCCGGCGAGGGGGCGGGGGCCCTGGTCATCGAGTCGTTGGAAAGCGCTCTGGCCCGCGGCGCTGCGCCCATCGCCGAGATCACCGGCTTCGGCAGCACGGGCGACGCCTACCACATGACCGCGCCCGACCCGGAGGCCACCGCCATCACCGCCGCCATGGCCGCCGCTCTGGCCGAGGGCGGCTTCACCCCGGCCGATTTGGGGCACCTGAACGCCCACGGCACGGGCACGCCGGCCAACGACGCCACCGAGTCCAAGGCGCTCGCGAACCTCATGGGCGGCACGGAAGCGGCCGCTTCGGTGCCGGTCACCTCCGTGAAGGGCACCACGGGCCACATGCTCGGCGCCGCCGGCGCGGTGGAGGCCATCGTGTGCGCCCTGTCCGTGGCCCGCGACGCGGTGCCCCCCACGGCCGGCTTCGCCGAGGCCGCCGAGGACTGCCCGGTGGCGGTGGTCACCGAGGCGGTCACCGACTATCCGCAGAAGGTGGCCCTGTCGACCTCGCTGGGCTTCGGCGGCCACAACGCCGCTCTGGCCTTCTCGCCGTATCGCAGCTAGGTCGCTCCGCGAGGGGCCTTCTCGGTGGGTTGATCCCCGTAGGGGCCGACCTTGGTCGGCCCTGGGATCGGAGCCCGATGGGGCTGACGTGAAGCGCCGACGTCCTCGCGAACGAGGGCCGACCAAGGTCGGCCCCTACGGAAGGCGAGATGAGGATCGAAAGATTGTTGCAAGGAGAAACGTATGACTGAGGAGAACGCGATGGCGCCGCTGCCCTGGGGGCGCGAGGTCATCGAGGGGATTCTGCCCCATCGCGATCCGTTCGTGTGGGTGAGCCGCATTATGGCCATCGAGCCCGGCGCTTCCATCGAAGGCGAGCTGGACGTACCGGCTGATCTGGATATCTTCCGCGGGCACTTCCCCGACCATCCGGTGCTGCCCGGCGTCATCATCATGGAGGCGCTCGCCCAATGCGCTTCCATCGCGGTGCTGCAATCGCCCGAGCTGCGCGGCTGCATCGGCTTTCTCACCGGCATAGACGCGGCGAAGTTCCGCCGTCAGGTGGCCCCGGGCGAGACGGTGACGTTGCGAGCGACCATCGTGAAGTCGTCGCGCCGCCTCGTGGTGGCCGAGGTGGAGGCCTCCGTGGACGGCGAGGTCTGCGCCACGGCCACCCAGAAGTACGTGCTCGCACCCAAGGAGTAACTATGGCCAAAGCGGCTTCCAAGTACATCAGCTTCGACACGGCGGGGAACTTCGTCTCCGAGCTTGAGGACGGCTCTGCGGCCCCCGAGGCGACCGAGGACGGCTCGCTGAAATCGGCGGTCTCCTACGCCCTGGACGCCATCGTGGAAGCGGCCGGCACCCTGCCGGACACGGCGGCGGCCCTGGTGGGCGCCCGCGCCGGCGCGGCCCATCGCGACCCGGAGGAGAAAGTGGCCGACGTCTCCGAGCACGTCCGGTCCACCATCGGCGACGACTTCGCCGTCGATGCGGCGCGAACCGCCGAGAAGCCCCGGGCCCTCGTCATCGCCTCGGCCAAGAACGCCCGGGCCTTCGTGGTGCCCATGGAGCAGGCGGGCCTCGATGTGGTCTTCGCCACGGTGGACAACCGCTCGCTGGACGGCTTCGCCCGGCGCATGCTGCCCACCTACAACCTGGGCAGCACCACGGTCGACGTGGACGCCGACACGCTTTCCGCCAACATCTACACAGTGCTCTCGGCGGCCAAGGCCTGCGGTGCCTCGCTCATCTTCCTCGACAGCGCCAAGGCGTCGCTCGCGGAGGACGCCTATTTCCTGCGTCACGCCGCCAAGCGCGGCCTGCGCGTGTTCGCCCCGGCCACCGAGGGCACTCTGCGCACCGGTTGGGTGGAGCTTTTGCCCGCCGGCGTCGCGCCCGCGCTCGGTGCGGCGTCGCCCTCCGAGGCGCCCTGGGAAAACGAGCCGGCTCGGGTGGCGGACGACGACGAGGGCCCCACCCATTGGCGCCGCTGCCACAAGTGCAAGCTCTTCTTCGACAAGGAGGAGATCATCGAGCTCGGCGGCTATTGCCCGGCTTGCGGCACCCTGCAGCGCCTGCGCTCCGACGAGCGCCTGGCCGCCACGGTGGACGCCGGCTCGTTCGAGGAGTGGAACGCGGTCATGCCCGACTCCAACCCGCTGGACTTCCCGGGCTACCCGGAGAAGATCGCCGATCAGCGCGAGAAGAGTGGCCTTGAGGAAGCGGTGCGCACGGGACGCGCGACCATCGCGGGGCTGCCTTTGGCCGTAGGGGTCATGGAGTCCGGCTTCTTCATGGGCTCCATGGGCCATGTGGTGGGCGAGAAGGTGGCCGCGATGATCGATCGCGCCATCGCCGAGCGGCTGCCCGTCGTCGTGTTCTGCGCCTCCGGCGGCGCCCGCATGCAGGAGGGCCTCATCTCGCTCATGCAGATGGCGAAAGTGTCCTGCGCCGTGGAGCGTTTGGGGGCGGCCCGTCTGCCCTTCATCACCGTGCTCACCGACCCCACGACCGGCGGCGTGACGGCGTCGTTCGCCATGCAGGGCGATATCGTCTTGGCCGAGCCCGGCGCGCTCATCGGGTTCGCCGGCCAGCGGGTCATCCGCGACACCATCAAGCAGGAGCTGCCCGAGGGCTTCCAGACGGCGGAGTTCGCGCTCGAGCACGGGCTTGTCGACGCCATCGTGGAGCGCTCCCAGATGCGCAGCGTGCTGGCCCAGCTTCTGGCCCTGCACGCCCCGGCCGACGACCCGGGGCGCATCGTCACCTACCACAGCGTCATGGACGCGCTGTCGGTGGGCGCGGACGCCTACGGCTCGGTGGACGTGGCGCCCGAGGCCCGAGCCGTTGGCGAGCGCATCCGCGACGAGGAGGCCGCGGGGCTGTGGCGCAGCCTGGCCGAGTCGGTGCCGGTGGTGGGCGAGCTCATCGGGCGCCCGGAAACCCCCGAGGAAGCCGAGGAGGCGTCCCGCCGCGAGCTGGAGCGCCATGCCCGGCGCGAGGCCCGCAAGTCCGGGGTGAGCTGCGAGGCCGCTTCGGGCAGCGCCTGGGAGTCCGTGCAGATCGCCCGCAACGTGCGCCGTCCCACGGCCCGACGCTACCTCGACGGCATCGTGGAGGGCTTCATCGAGCTGCACGGCGACCGCGCCTTCGCCGACGACGGGGCCATCCTCGCCGGCATCGGCTGGATATCGGGGCATCCCGTGACGGTCATTGCCCAGGAGAAGGGCGTGAACTTGGCCGACCGCGTGGCCCGCAACTTCGGATGCCCCCAGCCCGAGGGCTACCGCAAGTCGCTGCGCCTCATGCGCGAGGCGGAGAAGTTCGGCCGGCCGATTCTCTGTTTGGTGGACACCCAGGGCGCCTTCTGCGGCACCGAGGCCGAGGAGCGCGGCCAGGGCAACGCCATCGCCGACAATCTGGTGGCCATGGCGGGCCTTACCGTTCCGGTGGTGAGCGTGCTTCTGGGCGAGGGCGGAAGCGGGGGCGCCTTGGCGCTGGCCGTGGGCAACCGCGTGGCCATGCAGGAGCATGCGGTGTACTCGGTGCTCTCGCCGGAGGGCTTCGCCTCCATCCTGTGGAAGGACCGCACCCGCGCGCCCGAGGCCGCCGAGGCCATGCGGATGGACGCCGCCTCGGTGCTGGAATGCGGCATCATCGATGCGGTCATTTCGGAAGGGGAGGGCCCGGCCCACGAGAACCCGGAGGAGGCCGTCGCCGCCGTGCGCGATTACGTCCGCGCCGCCTACAAGGAGCTGGCCGACCTCGCTCCCGACGAGCTGGTCCGCCAACGCCAAGAGCGCTTCGCGAAGTTCTAGCAGGATATCCGGCTTTCCGGCCGCCCCGCGTTGCGCCTCGCTCTACGGCGGCCGGATGCTCTCGGGACAATTTGCGCGCCTCTATTTTCGCAAAAATTGCGATTGTTAGCACGAGAGGGTGCGGCTCACGCTCTGTCTTGTTCTGAAGCGGGATCTTCTGATGGGAAGATAGAGCATTTTAAAGGAAAGATGAGGCGCAATGAGCTGGTTTTGCTCCGCTTCGCGTCGTCCTCGTCTCCTTGGGCATTCTTCGTTTGCTAACAATCGCAATTTCTTGGAAAAAACCGAGGGGCAAGTTGTCTCGAGCGATGAAAATGCCTCGGGCGATGAACAAGCGGACCACCCGGTGGGCGGTCCGCTTGTTGATGAGCGTGCGTGTTCGCTGGTGCCGTCGGGCGTGCGGCCCTACAGCATCTTCGCGCGGAGTTCTTCGGGGGTCATGGGCGAGAGCAGCGCCGGGGCGATGTCGAAGATGGTGCGGCAGCCCGTTTCGCCCGCGCAGGCCATGCGCCAGCAGGCGCGGGCGCAGGCGACGAGCACGCTGCCGGTGAACTCCGGGTTGGAATCGAGCTTCAGTGAGTACTCGATCACGTGGGTGTTCTCGCCGGCGGCACCCGTGGTGCCAGTGCGGATGACCGAGCCGCCGTGGGGAATGCCGGCGTGATCGCGGTCGAGCTCTTCCTGAGAAATGAAGGTGACCGTGGTGTCGTAGTCGGCGAAGTAGTTCGGCATCGTGACGATGGCCTCTTCGATGGCAGCCGTATCGGCACCCTCCTCGGCCACGACGAAGCACTCGCGGGTGTGCTTCTGGCGCGTGGTCAGCTCCGGGTTGGCACCGGAGCGCACGGCCTCCAGCGCCTCGGGCACGGGCACCGTGTACTGGCGGGCGTCCACCACGCCGGGGATGCGGCGGATGGCGTCGGAGTGCCCCTGGGAGACGCCGCGGCCCCAGAAGGTGTAGTCGGCGCCGTTGGGCATGATGGCGTTGGCGTAAACGCGCGAGACCGAGAACATGCCCGGATCCCAGCCCACCGAGATGACGGCCACGTGCCCCGTCTCGCGGGCCACCGCATCGACGGCGGCGAAGTGCGCCGGGATGTTGGCATGGGTGTCGAAGGAGTCGACCACGTTGAAGAGCGCAGCGGCTGCCGGGGTCTGCTCGGGCAGGTCGGTGGCGGAGCCGCCGGCGAGCATGAGCACGTCGATGTCGTCGGTATGGGCGGCCAGCTCCGTGGCGGGCCAGACGGCGACGTTCTCGCCGAGCGGATGCACGGTGGCCGGGTCGCGGCGGGTGAACACGCCCACCAGTTCCATATCGTCGTTGGCGGCGACGGCCAGTTCAATGCCGCGGCCGAGATTGCCATAGCCGAGAATGCCGATGCGGATGGGGTTCAATGGTGCCTCCTTGGGTGTTCGCTGAGTAGGAAAACGGCGCTTCGGGCTGACGCTCGCTTTGGTTTTGAAGCTAGCGGGACAGGCCGCGCCGCCGGGGTGTCGCATCATTATCGCGTACCGTCTTACGCGCGGGAACCTGTCCGTGGCGAGCGTTACGAGGATTTAACGGAGAGGTACCTTGGCGCGGCGCGTGCGTCCGTTCGCCGACGGGGTGCTGCGGATTCGGACGGGCGGAGGCCCCGCGGCGCGTCGTCGCGGAAGGCGGCGTGGAAATTGTCCGCACGCTCGCCGGCCGCGCGGTGCGGGGCGGCACGGGCGCAACCGGCCGCTGGAGGCCCTCGGGCGCGCCCGGGATGCGCGGCGCGGCGGCTGCTCCTTCAATCTCCTCCCCCTGGGTGGGAATGCGCAGGGTGAACACGGTGACGCCGCGCTCGCTTGCCGCCTCGATGTCGCCGTGGTGCGCCACGACGATTTCCCGGGCAATGGCGAGCCCCAGGCCCGCGCCGCCCTTCTTCGAGGAGCGCGCCCCGTCTTCCCGGTAGAACTTCTCGAAGATGGTCTCCAGATGGGCGTCGGATATCTCGCGGCCGCGGTTGGCCACGGTGATGGTGGTCGTGCGGGCGTCCTGGCGGGCGGCGATGGCGATGACGGAGTTCGCGTCGGCGTAGGCCACGGCGTTGCGCAGCACGTTGCCCAGCGCCCGGGCGAGCTTGTCCGGATCGATGAAGAACTGGCCGGCGCCGGCGGCATCCACAGTGATGCGGATGTTGCGGGCGGCGGCCTCGGGGAAGAACGCCTCGGCCACCTGCTGGCAGAACAGGCGCACCCCCACGGTCTCCCGCTCGATGGGAATGGCCGACAGATTGTAGCGGGTGATCTCGAAGAACTCGTTGATGAGGCTTTCCAAGCGCTCGGCCTTCGAATAGGCGATGTCGGCGTATTTACGCAGGGTCTCCCGGGGCAGATCGGTTGTCTCGCGCAGCAGGTCCAGGTAGCCGAGCACCGAGGTGAGCGGCGTGCGGATGTCGTGGGCCAGATAGGCCACCAGCTCGTTCTTGCGCTGCTCGGCGGCGTGGGCGGCGCGCTCGTCGGCCAGCGACTGCGAGCGGATGACCGCCAGCTCGTTGCGGGCGATGGACAAGTCGGCCGGCAGCTCGATGGGGGCGTCCTTGTCGGCGAGCAGGCGTCCCACGGCCCCGGACAGCTCGTCGAAGTAGCGCAGCGACCGGTTCAGGGCTCTCAGGATGATGGCGAGCCAGCCGGCCACGAAGACGAGCAGGGCCAGCGGGAGCTTGAACGACTTGACGAACGTGTAGGTGGCGACGTCGCGCATGCGGTAGACGCCGTCCTCGCCGTACTGGATTTGCCAGACCGGGTTCTCGTCGGAGACGCCCAGCGCCCGCGCCTCTTCGGCGGAGGTCATGTCGAGCCAGGCGCTGTAGGCCTGCTCTTGGGATTGGCGAAAGGCGCTTTGCAGAAGGTCGTTCAGTGTCGGCTGATCATAGCCCAGGACGGCGGCGCTGACGAGGATTCGCGTGGCCGCATCCACCGTGGTCTCCGGCGGCATGAACGTCTGGGCCTCGGGCAGGGAAAGCCCCAGCTCCTGCAGGGACGCCGACACGCGCAGGGCCGCTATGGCTTGGGCGGCGCTCGCGTCGTCAGCGGGAATGGCCTCGGCGGTCAGAATGGTCTGGTAGGGAAGGAGGGGAACGGCCCGGGCGGTCTTGTCGGCCGGGGCGCTGTCGGTCTCGGCATCGAGGGCGGTCGCGTCGTCGATGAAGGTGCTCGCGTCGCCGATGGCCGCGGCGTTGGTGCCCGAGGCGACGGCCACGTCCGCCCCGAGCTTCTCAGCCCGTTCCTTGGCATAGGCCGCAGCAGCCTCGGCGTTCTCGGGCGAGTCGGCCATCATGCTCGCGTATTCCGCCAGGGCGTCTTCCATCTCGTTCACTCCGCCTTGGATCTCGGTGATAGTGCCCGCATCGTTGGTGTAGCCGCCCTCGACGGCCTCGTTGACCCAGAGGTCGAAGAGGTTGGCATCGTCGAGCAGTCCCTGGTCGGTGAGGATCTGCTGGAACTGCTCGGAGGAGTTCAGGGTGCGCCAGGACGAGGTTGAGTCGGCTACCCAGTTCGCGATCGAAGGCACCATGAAGGTCTCGATGGCCAGGCAGGCCAGGGCGAAGGCCCCGCTGAACAGCAGCAGGTTGCGAATGAGGCCGCCGAGCACGCGCCGGCGCAGGACGCGGGCCTGCTCGCTTTTAAACGCCATGGCCGGTGTCGCCGGGCGCGCCGCGCAGCTTGTAGCCGACGCCCCAGGCGGTTTCGATGAACGTCGTGGAAGCGTCGATATCGGCGAGCTTCTTGCGCAGGCGGCGGATGTGCACCATGACCGTGTTGGCCGCCGCGTCGTCGAAGCGCTCGTGCCAGGCCCCTTCGAACAGATCGGCCGCCGAGACCGGTGAGCCGACCGACTGGGCCAGAATCGCCAGAATGGCGAACTCCTTGGGGGTGAGGTGCAAAGGCTCGCCGTGGAGCGTGGCTAGATGGGTGCGCAGGTCCACCTCGATGGCGCCGGCGGAAAGCAGGGTCGAGGAAGCCTGGGGCGCTGCTTGGCGTCGGCGCAGGCGCGCTTTCACGCGGGCCACCAATTCGCGGGGCCGGAAGGGCTTGGTGACGTAGTCCTCGGCGCCCAGGGTGAAGCCGACGACTTGGTCGGCCTCCTCGTCTTTCGCCGAGAGGAAGATGACGGGAATGTCCCGCATCTGGCGCATGCGAACGCAGAGTTCGAAGCCGTCGATGCCCGGCATCATGATATCCACGATGGCCAGGTCGAACGGCGTGCGGGCGAGCATGTCCAAGGCCGCCTGTCCGCTGTAGCAGGCCAGCGCGTCCATGCCCTCGGCCACGAGCAGGTTGACAACCAGATCGGCGATGGCCTGCTCGTCGTCCACCACCAGTATGTGCGCGCGTTTTTCCATAAGGGCTATTGTACGCGATTCGCCCCGGGTTTTGCCAACAGGCGTGCCATCCCGTGACAGCTTCAGGAAAAGTTAAGGTGCCCTGCCGGAAATGTCAGATTTCGCTATGGGACGCGTAAGCCGGCTCGTCGGTAAGGTGTGGATGTCACGTATCGAATAGGGGGAGACCTATGGACACTAGTGCCTATTGCTTCGACGAGAGGGGCGTTTGCGGAGGGGGCAACCCCATAAATCGCACCGAGGGCACGCGCGTTCCAGGAGCTTCAGGTGCTTCGGGGGTCGCTTCCAATCCCTACGGGCGCCAGGCTTGGACGCGGCCGCAGAGCGCGGGAGGCCGCTCGGGCGGTGGCGTGGGTTCAAAGACGGCCCGGGCCGCCTCGCCGCGGCAACGGCGATCGTGGGGGATGGGGTCCGCTGGAGTATCTTCCGTACCGCCGGGGATCGTGGCGGCGATGCTGGGCGGCCTGGGCCGGACGGTGCGCGGCACGCGAGGGCGACGCATCGGGCGCGCTGGGCGCTGGCACATCGGACGGCGGCGCTGGCATCTGTGGTCGGTGCTGGGCGTTGCGGCGCTCTCCGCCTTCGTGCTGGTCGCCCTCTTCCAAATGGCGAACCTGTATGCCGAGGGACTGGGGCTGGCGGGGCCGGGCGTCGCCTCGCCCACAGCCGACGTTGCCCCGGCCGATGGGTCTGCAGGTGACGGGGCCGAGGCCGCCAGCACCCCGCGCGACGAGTGGCGCGGCGGCTCGTTGCCCTTCCTCTACCAGATCGACCCCCAGTACCGCGATGCGCCCTATGCCGGTGCCACGGTGGGGGAGGCGGGCTGCGGGCCGACGAGCTTGGCCATGGTCTACGTCGCGCTGACAGGGAAGACCGACAAAGATCCCGCCGTCATGGCCGCCTTCAGCGAGGGCGAAGGCTACGTGGAAGGGGGACTCACCGCCTGGCGCCTCATGACCGACGGCGCAGCCGATCTGGGGCTTTCCTCCCGCGAGGTGCCGGCGGACGCGGGGCGGCTTAAGGAGGAGCTCGCCCAAGGGCATCCGGTCATCTGCAGCGTGCGCCCCGGCGATTTCACGGACACGGGGCACTTTCTCGTGGTGGCCGGCATCGCCGACAATGGCGAACTGGTCATCCACGACCCCAACAGCCCCGCCAACAGCGCTCGCACCTGGGATGCCGAGCGCGTGCTTGCCCAGTGCGCCAACCTCTGGGCCTTCGAGCGGGTTTAACGGGGGCGGGACGGCGCGCTTCCAGGGTTTTCGCTTTTGGAGCAAAGCGCCCCCCTCTTTTTGGCAAGAATTTCGAGTTGTTAGACTTAGACGAGCGAATGAGAGGGCGATCTCGCCATTTTGATGGTGGTTTTGCCTGAATTGCTGATTTGGAGCAGCTGGTTTTCTGCGCGCGAACTCTAACAACTCGAAATTCTTTCTCAAAACAAGAGGGTGCATTGTCGATGCCTTCGGAAACGCGCTGCATGACTGATTCGTCCATGCGCCCATGCGGTGGGAAGGTCCATGCGCCCATGCGGCGGGAGCGATTCGCTCATTCGGTGGGGTTCCCGCTTGGCCGTTGGCGTCCGTGCTAGGATGGAGCCAGTGATTCCGAACGATGAGGAGGCTTCCCGTGGATGCTTTTGTCCCCGAAGTCGCGCCGGCGCCCTTGCTCGAGTGCCGCGACCTCACTAAGCGCTATGGCGCCACGGTGGCGCTCGATCGCTTTACTGTCAGCTTGCCCGCCGGCCGCATCGTGGGGCTGCTCGGCCCGAACGGCTCGGGCAAGACCACGCTGCTGAAGATGATCGCCGGCGTGGCCCATCCCACGGCGGGCGACATTCGCGTGGCGGGCTATGAGGTGGGCCCGGAATCGAAGGCGCTCGTCTCCTACCTGCCCGAGCGGCCCTACTTCTCCCGTTCCATGCGCGTGCGCGAGATGATCGCCTACTTCGCCGACTTCTACGAGGACTTCGACGCCGTCTTGGCGCGTGACATGCTCGCCCGGCTCGGCGTGCCCGAGGACGCTCCCACCTCGGCGCTTTCCAAGGGCACGGTTGAGAAGGTGCAGCTCACGCTCGTCATGGCCCGCCATGCGGCGCTGTATTTGCTGGACGAGCCCATCGGCGGCGTGGATCCGGCGGCCCGCGATTACATTCTGCAAACGGTCATTCGCGCCTATCGGCCGCAGTCGTCCATCATCCTTTCCACCCATCTCGTGCGCGATGTCGAGGCGTTTCTGGATGACTTCATCTTGCTGCGCTACGGCCAGATGCTGCTGCACGCGCCCGTAGCCTATGTGACCCAGGGGAAGGGCACGACGCTGGACGCGTTCTTCCGAGAGGAGTTCCGATGCTAGGAAAGCTCTTCGCCCAGGAAATGCGGGCGCTTGTGAAGCCTGCGGCCATCATGCTGGCCATTATGGTTGTCGCTGGCGTGGTGGGCATCGGCTGCATCGAGGCCACCGACGCCGTGAGCCGCGCGGCGGGATTCGCCTCCCGTTATGTCAACGAGGCGTCGGCCGCTTCCAACCTGACCGTGGTGCTCGTGATGGCGGCGCTGTTCTGCGCCTTTCTCGTGTGGGCCAGCCTCGTGGCAGTCTACGTGTTCATCGCCATGCGCTTCTATCGCACGATGTTCACCGACGAGGGCTATCTCACGCTCACGCTGCCGGTGCGCACGGGCGCGCTGGTGACGGCGAAATTCTGCGCCGCCTTCCTGCTGGCGGCGGTGTTTACGCTTGCGGCCTGCGCGCTCGCCTCATTGGTCGTGCTCGCGATCTCCGACGGCGATGGGGACATGGTGTCGGTGGTGCTGTCGCTTTTGGGCGGTTGGTCGGCGCTGACGGGCAGCGGTGGTGTGGCCTCGTCGGTCATAGGCGTGGCGAACGCGCTCGTGTCCGCCGCCTACACCGTGGGGCTGGCGTTCCTCTCGCTGACGCTGGGCGCATGGTGGGCGCGGCGGCATAAGGTGGCCGCGGCCGTGGCGCTGTATGTGGGAATTGGCTGGGTGATCTCTCTTCTGTTCTCTATCGTTGGCGTGCTGGCCATGATGGGCGACACGGGCACGGCATCGTTCATGCTCGGCACGGTGTCCGTCATGCAGACGGTGGTGAACCTTGCCGTGGCCGCGGGCGGCGTCGCCTTGTCCGCCTACCTCGTGCGCGCCAAGGTCGATCTGAGCTAGGGAAAAATTGCCGTCGCCTTAGCTGGCAGCTAATGAAACGGTTAACGAGAACGGATACCCTTCTTCCTTGTCCGTTAGGAATAGCGCGTTTAGAAGAAGGGAATCATCTATGGAAACGCAACCTCGCTCGGCCATGGCCGTGGCTTCTCTCGTATTGGGAATCGTGGCACTGGTCACTTCGATTCTGCCGATCATCAACAACCTCTCCTTCCTTTTGGCCATCCTCGGCATCGTCTTCGCTATCGTCGGGTTGGTGGGCATTTCGAAGGGGAAGAAGAGCGGCAAGGGCTTAGGCGTCGCCGGCCTCGTGCTGTCTGTGATCGCCTTCATCCTTGTGCTCGTGATGCAGAGCGCCTTCAGCGCCGCCCTCGACCAGGCCATGGAGGAGAGCGGGCTTGATACGGCGACGGCGCAAGGCGTAGCGGCCGGAGATTCCGGATCTGCGGCCGAGCCCCAGGCGGCCGAGCAGAGCGAGGCGACGCAGGCCGCTTACGGCGTCACCATCGACGGCTGCCGTGTGACCGAGGACTACCAGGGCAACCCTGCTGCCGTGGTGACCTACACCTTCACGAACAACTCCGATGAGGCGACCAGCCCCGCAGTGGCTCTGCATGCGAAGGCTTTCCAGAACGGAACCGAGCTTGACCTGGCTGTGGTCGCCGATGCCGAGGAGTCCGGCAAGTCGATGAACGAGGTGAAGCCTGGCTCCTCCATCACCTACGAGTCGGCTTACGAGCTCGCCGATATGAGCGATCTTACCGTCGAGGTGGAAGAGCTTTTCAGCTTCAGCGACGAGCGCATCGCCGAGCAGACGTTCTCGCTGAGCTAGCGTGCCCGATGGCGCATGTCTCGGGCGTCCGTCTTCGAAGGCGGGCGCTCGGGGCGCTACAATAGGGGCTTCGTGATATGGGTCGAAGGAGAAAGAAGCGCGTGGAGGAACCGCTGACAGAGGACATGCTGGCCGAGCTGTTGGACGCGCCGGATCCGCGGGCGTTCATCAAGCGGCGCGAGGTGGGCGAGCGCAGTCTGGCGGAGTACCTGAACGCGCTTCTGGTGGAGAAGGGCCTGAAGCGTGCGGCCGTGGTGCGCGAGGCGGGCATCAACGAGACCTTCGGCTACCAGATATTCACCGGCGCCCGGCGCGCCTCCCGGGACAACCTGCTGAAGATCGCCTTCGCCATGGGGTGCACGCTGCGCGAGGCGAATCGCCTTCTGCAGGCGGGAGGCGCTAACGAGCTGTACTGCAAGAATCGGCGGGATGCCATCGTCATCTTCGCCATCAGCCATGGATACACGCTGCAGAAAACCGAGGAGGAGCTTTACCGGTTCGGCGAGGCGACCATCAGCTAACTTTGGTACCATGGCATCTATGGAAAACGACCCCCTTGCCGCATATCTTGACGCCCTTGCCCGCGACGTGTGCTATCGCGTCGATGAGGTATTGAAGACGGCGCCCCACGAGACGACCGAGGTGGTGTACTTTGTGGGGGCCAACGCGGCGGAGCTCGGACCGTTCGTTCGCAAGCGCATCGCGGTTGATGCGGCCATGGGAGACGCCTACGGCCACTTGTTCCAAGCGCAGCGCGCCGGGCGTCGCTTCCGACATTTGCCGCGCATCTACGATGTTCATACCACTGGCAACGAGCTGGTGGTGGTCATGGAATACATCCAGGGACGCACGCTGCGGGACGAGGTGTACGAACGCGACGGATCGGTCGCCCTGGCGGCGCAGTGGTTTCCACTCCTTTGCGACGGGGTGATGGAATTGCACGAGCAGTTCTCGCCGCCTTTGATCCATCGCGATTTGAAGCCAACGAACATCGTGGTGAGCGATGCGGGTCTCACGATCATCGACTTCGGCATTGCCCGGGCCTTTCGCGAGGGGGCTGCGGGGGATACGGCTCATTTCGGCACGCGCTGCTACGCGCCGCCCGAGCAGTTCGGCTACGGGCAGACCGACGAGCGCAGCGACGTGTATGCGCTGGGAATGCTGCTCTACTACCTGCTGGCCGAGCGCGATCCGTCGCCGTCGGTGGCTGCGGCGGGGTTCGCGGGGCCGGAAGTGCCTTTCGCGCTGCGCCCCGTGCTCCAGCGCGCCTGCGCCTTTGATCCGGCGGCCCGCTTCCAGACGGTGCGCGACCTGAAGGCGGCGTTCCTCGCGGCGCTCGCCGCCGCAGGTGGGGCTTCCCCTGCGGCCCGGGTCGCCGGTGCCGGAGCGGCCCAGGCTACCCCCGTAGGGGGCGACCTTGGTTGTCCCTGGGCCGCGACGGCGGTGAGTGCCGCAGCTCCGATTGATGACAGACCGCATGGCGTAGTCGTTTCTCGGGTAAGGCGTGCTTTCTCGACGCTCTCCTCCGGTGAGACGGCAGGGCTCGTGGTCGATGTCGCCCTCTTGGTGGTGTGGCTGCTGTTCATGGCGGTTCTCATCGCCATGCCTTTCGCGCCTGACGAGCCTTACGCCACTTGGCCGTTCTGGCTCGTTGCCTTCCTTTACTGGACGTTCGGCATTCCGTTCTTCACCGGCTTCCTCTTCCTCTTGGCCGACGTCCGCGTTTTACGTCGGGCGGCCCCGAGGCTTCGCCTTCTGCAGGGAGCTCGTTTGCGAATCTTGGGCATCGCGCTGGTTGTCGTGGGCGTGATAGCCGTGGGCGTGACGATGGCTATCGCGAACGCCATGGGACTTCCAACCCATCCGTAGGGGGCGACCTCGGTCGCCCCTCGCAAGAGGGATAACCTTGCCTGATGGGGGCTGACCAAGGTCAGCCCCTACGGGATATGGCTGCGCGACGCTAACCTTCCCAGCGGGTTTCCCAGAAGGCGACGGCGCTGGCGGCGGCGACGTTCAGGGAATCGACCCCGTGGTGCATGGGGATGCGCACGATCCAGTCGCAGGCGGCGATGGTGGAGGCGGCCAGGCCGTCGCCCTCCGTGCCCAGTACGAGGGCCAGCTTGTCGGCCGCCTTCAGGCGCGTATCGGCGATGGAGAGCGCGTCATCGGCCAGCGCCAGGGCCGCCGTGACGAAGCCGGCCTCGCGCAGATGCGCCACGCCCTCGCACGCCCAATCGCGCGCGCTGCCGATGCGGGCCCAGGGCACCTGGAACACCGTGCCCATGGAAACGCGCGACGCGCGGCGAAACAGCGGGTCGTGGCAGGCCGGCGTGAGCAGCACGGCATCGATGCCGAGGGCGGCGGCGCTGCGGAAGATGGCGCCGATGTTGGTGTAGTTCGTGACGTCCTCCAGCACGGCGACGCGGTGGGCGCCAGTAAGCAGGGCGGCCAGGTCGGGCTCGGGCGGCCGGTGAAAGGCGGCCAAGGGCCCGCGGGTCATCTCGTAGCCGGTGATGGAGCGCATCTCCTCCGAGGAGACCACAGCCACAGGGGCGGCCGGATTGGCCGCGCGCACCTTTTCCAAGAGCACTTCGGAGGCGGCGAGCCAGCGCCGGTCGGTGAGCACGGCGAAGGGGACGCACCCGGCGTTAAGGGCGCGGTCGATGACGTTCACGGACTCAGCGACGAACAGGCCCGACGCCAAACGCTCCGGCGCGCCCTCCGGGTCGATGGCGCGGGCCAGGCCCACGAGCTGCTTGGGATCGCGCAGCTGCCCGTCGGTCATGGACGAGAACGGCGCCAGATACGGGTCGCCCCCCGCCAGAAAAGATGTTTGCGACTTGTTCATGGGCCCTAGTATACGTTAGTGCGGCGTCTTCCGGAGCATGGCGGCCGGCGCGGGCGGCAGATAGCGGGCCGGATACACGATGATGCCGGCCTTCCCAAGGCGCGAAAGGGCGGCCATGATCAGCACCGGCATGCCGTAGCAGACGAGCGCCGCCCCCGCGGCCGCCAGCCACGGTGCTGCCGCGACAGAGATGCCGGCCACCTTCCAAAGATGGAAGTACAGGGCGAGGCAGATGCCGTGGAAGAGCCAGATGGCCATGGTGTAGCGGGTCACGAAGCCGTAGAAGCGGTTCTGCCGCCCGCTGCGGAACACGGTGGAGAGCAGGGAGGTCGCCCACAGCACGCCGAGCGCGTCCAGAACGGCGTGGGGCGTCTCGCCGGTCCAGCCGGCGTAGAAGGCGATCACGCTGGTGGCTACCCACAAAGCACCGAGGGCCCAGGCTTTCTCAGATCCGCGCACGAGGGGCAGGCCCCGGTAGAGCGCCATGGCCATGCCGCCGGCAACCCAGATCCAGTTCTCGGCCACGGAGGTGACGGCGTAGGGGAGGCGCTCGGCGACTCCTGCGGTGGCGGGCAGTGAAACGAGCGCCACGATGGCCGCTTTCGCCGCGAGGGCGGCGAGGAGAAGGCCGCTGGCGTTGCGGCGGCTTTTCACCGTGGGGGTGATGGCGTAGATAATGAGACAGGTGTAGAAGTAGCCGACGGGAATAACAGGCTCGATGAGCAGCGCGCGAAAGAGGTCGGCACCCGACAGAGGCGGCTTCGCGCCGACGACCGAGTTCGTGAGCAGCACGAGCACGGTGAACGCCACGAAGGGGATGCCCATGAGCGCCAGCTCGCGGCGAAGGTTCTGGCCCCAGGCGCGAGGGGTGCGCGTCGTACGGTATCGCTGGTAGAGAAAGCCCAGGCAGAAGTAGAAAATCGGCAGCTGGAAGGGAACGAGGTACTCGAGAATCCACCGACTAGCGGGCGAGGGGATGAAAAGGCCCTGGGCGCTGCAGGTGGTGATGAGGGTGCCGAAAGCGATGAGGAGGGACGCGGTGGCTTCCACGTTGTGCGCCCAGACGTCCTTGGGGCCGCCGGAGCCGTGGCCGTGCATCTCGCCTTCGGGGACGGGCGATGAGGGGCGTGCTATGTCGAAGAAGCTGATCATGGGTATCACAGTAGCACGTGGGCGCAGCCGCGGCGATGAGGCGGGGGCGTCTGTTTCTCCAATGATGACCTTTCGCAGCCGCATTTGCGGCCTCGGCTGGACGCTGGCTTCGGCGATTGTGCGTTGGAGGCAGGCGCCCTCGCCTGTGGCTGGCCGGCTGTGGTGCGGGCGCCTGGTTCTGCGACCCCGATTGGTCGGCTACAGCTGCCCTCCCTCCTGCCTGCCGTGGCGCAGGGCCGCACGGCTGCGGAGGGTCGTGGGGCTGCCGGCGGGGCGGTCGGGATCTTCGCGCTCCTGCTCGCTGCCGGGATTTTGCGCGGGGAGGACCGTCGCCGGGCTGTCGGAGCTGTGGCCGGCTATGCAGGCATTCTGGCCGCGGAGGGCGCATCCGGGACGCGCGGCACCCCGGCCGTCGAGCGGTGCCGTTTGGTCGCTGCGGCAGCAGGGAGCGTCGCGACGCCCGCCGTCGTGCCGGTTGTCGTCGCGCTCGTCGGTCAGGATGACGCGCTCGAAGTCGCGTCGGTTGCTGACATAGGCTTTCCGAAAGATATTCGTGGCGTGGAATTGCACCGTGCGCACGGCCAGGTGCCGCTCGGCGGCGATGGTCGCATAGCTCTGATGCTGCAGGATGAGCTTTGCGATGGGCATCTCCTTGGGCGTGAGGCCTAGGCTGTCCAGCTCCCCCTGGATTTGCTCGGCACGGGTGACGCGGCGCATTTGCTGCGTGCGCAGGCTTCTCTCCCGCAAGGCCAGCATCATGCCGAGTGCCGCCAGGGCGCAGGCCGCTGCCAAGGATCCGAATACGAGGGTCGACTGGTCGAGGTTCGCCGGCGCGGGCGCTCCGGCGGCGAAGGAGGCTGCGGCGCCGATGAGCACGAAAGCCAATCCGAAAGAGGTTACTGCGCCCGCGAACAGCAACGTTGTCGGCCGATCGGTTCGCTCGCGAGCATTTTCATGGTTGCGCGAAGAGGGATGGAGGATGGGCGGGATCAGACCGCCGAGGTGGGCAGCTTTCAACATGATCGTATCCTTTTGTCGGAAGGGGAGACCCTTCGGTGGTTATGCGCGTCCGTGATGAGGCAAGGACGGCCGGGCGCCGAGATGGCCGGGCGCCGCGATGGGCCGCGGTATGCCTGCGCGCCGGGAAGAGGGCAGGGCCTGTTGGGTTGAAAGCTGCGTTTGCCGGGCCGGAACAACTTATCGCTTCCGGTCGCTCGCGGGTGTCCCATGATACTCCAACATGGTCGTCTCCGTTGGTAAAAGTGCGATGATCGTTAGTTTCATTACCGCAATGCTTGAGGTTCGTTGGTGCTTCGTTGCTTTTGAAAACGTGCTTTGATCAGGGGAAATGGATTTTTCTAATATGTTATATCTGACATAGAATTTGCCCTGCGCACAAGGGATGGTGGAGCGCGCGGGGTGTGCGATACGACGGGTTGTGCCGGTCGTCGGTGGCATCAGGCTTGTCCCGGGCGACTCCACGGCGTATCCGCGGCAGCGGCCCCAAAGTGACAAACGTGGACTTTCTTCGTAGGAATCCTGACGATTCGCAGTGCCGTGATAGCATTTCCGAGGCTCGAAAGAGGGCGTGCCCCTTGTGCGCTTTTCTCGTGTTGGCGGCGCGCTCTGGTCTGGGTTACCGCTCGCCGCTTGGGCCGACAGGCAAGCAAATCGTACGGAGGCAGTTTCTGTGGACATGTTCATCGAAGTTCTGAAGGCGTTCTTCATCGGCGTCGTGGAGGGCATCACCGAATGGCTGCCCATCTCTTCCACGGGCCACATGATTCTCGTGGACGAGTTCGTGAAGCTGAACGTGTCGGCGGAGTTCCTGGAGCTGTTCTTGGTGGTCATCCAACTGGGCGCCATCATGGCCGTGCTCATCCTGTACTTCCATAAGCTGAACCCGTTCTCGCCGAAGAAGACGTCGGCCGAGAAGCGCGGCACCTGGCGGCTGTGGGGCATGGTGGCCATCGGCTGCATCCCGGCGGCGGCCATCGGGCTTACCCTGGACGACTTCTTCAACGAGTACTTCTACAATGCGTGGACGGTGGCCATTGCCCTTATCGTCTACGGCGTCGTGTTCATCCTGCTGGAGCGGCGCAACCGTCGGCGCGAGGCAGCCTACCTGGCCAGTCGCGCCCCCCGGCGTCCCCGCGGCGCCCATGCGCGTCCCGTGCCCGAGGTGGGTCCGGGCGACGATGGCGACGACGCCGAGATGGCCCTGTTCCGCGTGCGCACCGTGGATGAGATCGACTGGAAGACGTCGCTGAAGATCGGCTGCTTCCAAATGCTCGCCATCATCCCCGGCACGTCGCGCTCGGGCTCCACCATCATCGGCGGCATGCTCTGCGGCTGCTCGCGCACGGCGGCGGCGGAGTTCACGTTCTTTCTGGCCATTCCCGTCATGTTCGGCTGGGGCGTGCTGAAGCTCATCAAGTATCTGATGGCCGTGGGCCTGGTCATGACGGCCACCGAGATCGCCGTGCTTGTGGTGGGCATCGTGACGGCATTCGTCGTGTCGGTGATCTCCATCAAGTTCCTCATGGGCTACATCAAGAAGAACGACTTCACGGCGTTCGGCGTCTACCGCATCATCGTAGGTTTGGTGGTGCTCGCCTACTTCGGCGTGAAAGTGCTGCTGTAACCGATTGCGGAGGCGCTGCTGCAACCGGCGGGAGATGGGCTGCTGCTGCCGGTGGAGATGCGGTTGCAGTCGACCGCGGAGATGCGGCTTCAGCCGATCGCAGACTACGGGCTTACGCGCTTTAGGCGAGAAAGCGGTGTCCGGCAAGTGCGAAAGAGCTGTGTCGGATCGCGCGTCGGACTCTGGAGCATTTGCGCCCCCATTTTTCCCAAGAAATTGCGATTGTTAGCAGCATGGGGGTGCGGACGAGCGGTCGAAGACGTCAAAGATGGGCTCTTTCGACGCTTCATGGGTGGAAAACCGCCAGAATTGCGCTTGTGGGTCACGAAAGCCGATCCTGTAGGTTCCTCGCGTTGCTAACAATCGCAAAATCGGCGAAATAAACGAGCTGCTTTTTGTCTGAGGCGGAGATAGTCTGCCTACCCTAGATTGTCTTATGATAATCTAGGTGGGAGAAGGATGAATCGCGGAACGTCGACGAGAAGAGGAGGGAGCCGTGTTCAGCGAACTGGTGGTGGCCTACCTCTTTCTCGGCGGCACCGGCGCGGGGGTTTGCGCCGTCATGGCAGTGCTCGGATTGCTGTCCGATGGCGATGAGGTGCGGCGGTCTTCCGCCTTGCGATTCCGCGACGGCCGTGGATGTCTGTATGGAAGTTTCTTCGGCACGTCCTTAATCGGCGCCGCAGCGGTTCTCGGACTCGCGGCCCTGTGCCTTGTGGCCGACGTGGGGCGTCCCGATCGGGTGCTGGTTCTTGCGACGTCTGCTCCGACGAGTTACTTGGTGATCGGCGCCTGGGCCGTCGCGCTTTGCTTTGCGCTGGCGTTTGGCGCGGCGCTGCTGTGGCGCGGCCTTCTGCCGGCTACGCTGTCGGTGCTGCGCATTGCGAGCGGGTTGCTTTTGGTTGTGGCCGTGGTGGTCATGGCCTACACGGGGCTACTTCTTTCGGATCTGGCCTCGGTGCCCTTGTGGCACAGCGGATGGCTGCCTGTCCTCTTTGTGCTCTCGAGTCTTTCGTGTGGCATTGCGCTGTGTGTTGCGCTCGCGCTGCTGGGAAGAGCCGCGGACGCCTTCCGGTGCATGCTGCGCCTGCTTCTGCGCGCTGACGGTGTGCTCATCGTGCTCGAGGGCGCGGTGTTGGCGCTGTGGCTGCTGTCGGTATGGGCCGCTCTGCCGCCCGACGGCGCGCTCACGCCCACCGACGAAGCGGCGCAGACCTCGGTGACGCTGCTGCTTTCGGGGTCTGATAGCGTTTTGTTCTGGGGCGGGCTTGTCGCGCTCGGGCTTGTCGCGCCGCTTGCCATCGATGGCCTCGCCGCTTTCGCGATGGGGCGCCGCACCGCCGCCTCGTCTTCGGCCGTCGACCGAGGCCCCGGCGTTTCCCTTGTGGTCTACGGGGCGTTGCTCGCCAGCGCCGGTTGCGTTCTTGTTGGCGGCGCCTGTTTGCGCGCGGTCGTAGTGGCGGCCGGGATGCTGCCCGTTGTTTCCGTTCCCTTCTAGTCCTTGAGAGAAAGGTCGTCCATGTTTCCCTTCGAAGTTGATCCGGCGAGCGACTTGCCCCTGTGGGTGCAGCTGCGCAACCGCATCGCCTACCTTATCAATGACGGCACCCTGGCGCCGGGCGACAAGCTGCCCACCGTGCGTGGGCTGGCTTCGGAGATCTCCATCAACTACAACACGGTGAACAAGGCCTACTTGAGTCTTGTGTCCGACGGGTATCTGGAATCGACCCGGGGCCGCGGTGTGTTCGTGACCGATTTGGGCGCGAAGGCGGGCGCGGAAGGCGACGGCGAGGCGGACGCGGTGCTGGACGAGTGCATCATGGCGTGCCGCGAGCTGGGTATGGGCCTGGATGACATCGAGCACGCCATGAGCCGCAAGGTCAAGCGCCTGAAGTACGACGAGGCCCGCGAGCGCGGCGAGGTGTCCGCTCGCATCATCGATTTCGAGAAGCCTGCAGCCCGAGCTGAGAAAGGGGCGTGACAGCTCGCGCCTCTCGCCCCTGTTTGCGTCTTCGCCTGCGCCGAATGACGCCGTCCCGCAAGCCCCGATCTGAAGGAGTTCCCATGTTCGGCAAAGAGAAGTCTTCCGACGAGCGCCGCTTCCGCGTGGCGCCGGATGTGTCTACGGAAATGGTGGGGGAGCGCGCCTCTTCGGCGGGCGTGCTGCTGTTCTCCGCCGTGCTGTTCGTCGTGGTGCTGGCCTGCGTGCTGGGCGTTGGAGCGCTTGCGACTGGCCGCGTGACCCTGGGGCTTATCGTTGTGGCCGCGCTGGCGGCGCTGCTCGCCATCGGCTGCTGCCACGTCGCCCAGCAGTGGGAGCGCGTGGTGGTGCTTCGTCTCGGGCGCTTCAACCGCGTGTCGGGGCCGGGGCTGTTCTGGACCATCCCCGTTATCGAGTCGAACACCATGCGGGTGGACACGCGCACCCGGGTGACCACCTTCTACGCCGAGGAGACGCTGACGGCCGATCTCGTGCCCATGAACGTGGACGCCGTGCTGTTCTGGCACGTGTGGGACGCCGCGGCCGCCTGCACCGAGGTGGGCGACTTCACCCGCGCCGTGGAGATGGCGGCCCAGACGGCCCTGCGCGACGCCATCGGCCGGGCAAGCGCCGCCGAGGTGGCTATCCGCCGCGAGCAACTCGATCGGGAGCTCAAGCGCGTGTTGGAGGAGAAGGTGGCGCCCTGGGGCGTGACCGTGCTTTCGGTGGAGGTGCGCGACATCCTTCTGCCGAAGGAGCTGCAGGAGGCCATGAGCCTGGAGGCCCAGGCCGAGCAGCGCAAGAAGGCCCGCATCATCCTCATGGAGGCGGAGCACGATATCTACGAGATTCTAGACGAGATGGAAGAGCTCATCGGCGACCACGAGGCGGTCTCGCGCCTGCGCACCATGCACCTGCTGAACGAGTCGCTGCGCGAGGGCAACGGCACCGTCGTTATCCCCAGCGCCTTCGCCGAGGGCTTCAACGAGGGTGTCGGCGATCTGCTCAAGGGCTAAGCGTCAAGAATATTTGACAATCGCGTTATTTTCCAATTCGTCAAGAATATTTGACATTTTCCAAATATCGGCTAATATCAAGAAAACTTGATGTTTGATGGGAGATGCGCGATGAAATGGACCAATGTGTACGGCCTCGACCAGCTCGGGTCGTTTCTTCGGAAAACCCGCAAGGAAAAAGGGTATACGCAAGATGAGTTCGCCGAGATTATCGGTGCCTCCCATGCCACCCTTTCGGCTCTCGAAAACGGCAAGGGCGTCAGCTCCCTGACCCTCATGCGCGCCATCAGCGATTTGGGCTTGAAGCTGGTGGTGCTCCCCAAGGGCGCTCAAGCCGAAGTGCATGATGTCCCCGCATCGACGGTGTCGCTTCTGCGCTCGCGCCAAGAAGGGGGTCAACGGTGAATTCCGAGATCCTTGAAGTTCGCCTTGGCGGCGAGAAGATTGGGCATCTGGCTCGTACGAAAAACGGCGCTCGTTTCGCGTTTTCGGAAGAGGTGGCCTCGGCGCATCCCTCTTCGCCCCTCCTCTCAACGTCACTCTGCGTGCAAGAGGAGCCCTTCGATGCCCAGCGGACGTTTTCCTGGTTCTCGGGGCTCTTGCCCGAAGATGCGAGGCTTGATGAACTGCAGCGGTTCTACGGTGTTGCCGAAGGCGACTATTTCGGATTGCTCGCCCAGATTGGCTGGGAGTGCGCCGGCGCCGTTGAGGTGATGCCCTCGGAAGATTGGGCGTTGGCGCGTACGAGCCAGGAGCTGCCGCGCGAGAAGCGATTGACTCCTGAGGAACTGTCGGCACGTCTGGCGGCATTGCCGTCGCACCCTTACGATGACGCATCTTCTCTGCGCGTGTCGCTCGGCGGCTTTCAGGAGAAGCTGTGCGTGATTGCGAGATCAGAAGACTGGGCTGCGGCCGAGCCGGGCCGCAGGGCCTTAAGTTCTGTGGCGCTTCCTTTGGACGGGGCCCCTTCGACGCATATCTTGAAGCCGCAGCCCCAGGGTCGGCTTGCGGGATTGGTTGAAGCGGAAGCGTGGGGGATGGAGGTCGCACGACAGGTGACGGAGACGGCTGGCTCGGCCATTCTCGATTTGCCCGATGCGCCGCCTACGCTGGCTGTGGAGCGCTTCGACCGAGTTGAAACCGAACGGGGGCTCGTGCGGCTGCACCAGGAAGACTGCGCGCAGGCGCTCGGCATAGAGCCGGGGCGCAAGTACGCGGCAACGGCGACGCCCACGAAAAGCGATCCGACCTATAAGGGCATTGCCGAGTTGCTGTCCCGCTATGCCGCCGACTCGTTGGAAGAGCGGAAGCGGCTGCTGCGGCATCTCTTCGTGAACACCGTTCTGGGAAATACCGACGCTCACGCCAAGAACTACGCGCTGCTCCACGGGGGCGACGAGGTGTGCCTTGCGCCGCTCTATGACGTCGTGCCAGCCCTTGAGATTACGCCGAACATGCTGTTCATGGGCTTGCGCATCGATGGTCGCATTCGCATCGATAGGATCGAGCGAGAGAATATTGTAGCTGAGGCCCGCTCATGGGGCCTGCCTGCTCGCGTCGTAGACGAAGTGCTTGGAAAGGCGGCGGAAGATGTTCGCCTCGGCATCGCGATTGCCTCCGAGCTGTATCCCGAAGCCGGCGCCCGCCACGCCGCGCCCGTTTTGGAGCGGTTGAAGGCGATGGGATTCTGGATTCCTACAGGCAGGCAGCTTGGTTGAAGGGGTGGATTCGCTTGAGCTCGGGGGCGAGCTTGCGCCTCGTGACTTCCAGGTCGTAGACTTCCTGGGCACGAAGCCAGTAGCCATCGGTGAGGCCGAAGAAGCGGCAGAGCCGCAAATCGGTGTCGGCGGTGATAGCTCGCCGCCCGAGGACAATCTGGCCGATGCGCTGCGCGGGCACGCCGATTTCTTTCGCGAGCCGGTATTGCGATAAGCCCATGGGCTTGAGAAACTCCTCGGAGAGCAGCTCTCCGGGTGTCACGGGATCGAGAAGTTCATTCATCGTCGCACGCTCCTAGTGGTAGTCAGAGTATGGGCTTATAGTAACTTCTCGCGTTATTATCGGCAACGCTATTGCTGATCTAGGAGTGATTCCAGCCAACTATCCTCAAAATAGATAACCTCCTCTGAAAATTGTCCTATGATAATCCTTGCATTGTCATAGGACAATTTGCTATAGTGCTTCCCGTGGAATTTGGCCAATTCTCAAGGATTACCAGAAGAGGGGATAGCGACCTGCGCAGTTGAGGAGACGCAGGCGCAAAGAGTCCAAGACCCACTGGCGCAGCGACATTGTCGCAATCCATTCGCGGCGCATGCATTCGCCGCAGGTGCGCGTGGCGTCCCACGGCTCGATCCCTGGGAATTCAAAGGAGGAGAGATGTCCGAAGCAACCCATCCCACGGGCGGACTCACTCGACGCGGTTTCTTGAAGACCACCGGTGCCGCAGCCGCGGGCCTCGCCTGCGCAGGCGCTGTGGGCGCAGTCATCGGCGGCGGCGCGCTGGCACCGGCGAGGGCCACGGCTGACGGCGGCGAAAAGACTGTTTACACCCTGCACCAGTTCATGTGCCAAGGAAACTGCTCCATCAAGTGCACGGTGCGCGATGGCCATCTGGCGAAGATCGAGCCGAGCGATGCCGTCGATCCGAAGTATCGGCGCTGCTGCATGAAGGGTCTTTCTGAGATAGAGCACGTGTATAGCCCGTTGCGTCTGCAAACGCCCTTGAAGCGCGTTGGCGAGCGTGGAGAGGGCAAGTTCGAGAAGATCAGCTGGGACGAGGCTATGGAGATCGTCGGCACCGAGCTCAAGCGCGCTTGGGACGCTTACGGCAAGGAGTCGGTTTATATTTCCGCCTCTAATGAACCGCGCTTCGGCATGCTCGCCTCGGTTCTGGGTGCCGGCACGGGCGTGGAACCGGGCATCGATCGAGGCATCGGCAACGGTGTGGATCCAGCCATCGGCGGCGGTGGCTTCGCGTCGTGCTCCAACGAGACGCGGGACTGGGTGAACGCGAAGACTATCATCTTGAGCGGCATCAACTTCTTGGAGACCTCCCTCATGCGCTCCGATGACTTCTTCGACGCGAAACGCGCCGGGGCGGAGATCATTGTCGTGGATCCGCATTTCTCGACTACGGCTTCAAAGGCGAACCAGTGGATTCCTCTCAAGCCCGGAACTGACGGCGCGCTGTACCTGTCGATGATCTCGCATATCATCGACAACAAGTGGTACAACGAGGACTATATGCGCGCCCATACTTCTATGCCGTTCCTCTTGAACCCGACGACTGGCGAGCTGCTGCGTAGCGGAAAGACGCCCGAGATCGATCCTGCTACCGGCGAGGCCGCCGATCCCGCCGACTATCTCGTTTGGGACACGGCGACTAATGCGGCTGTTCCCTATGACGCTCCCGGTGTTTCTGCCGCGCTTGAAGGTACCTATGAGGTCGCAGGCCAGAAAGTCGTTCCGGTGTTCGAGCAACTCAAGGCCAGTCAGAAAGACTACACCACCGCCTGGGCCGCGGAGAAATGCGATATCGACCAGGAGGTCATCGAGGCGCTGGCGGAGAAGTACGCCACCGGCGGTCCTGCCTATCTGTGCTTCGGCTACGGCGGTTCGGACAAGTTCTCGAACCCCGATATCCAGGGCCACGCTATGGTGATTCTCACGGCGCTCACGGGGCAGATCGGCAAGCCCGGTGCGGCTTTGGGACACCCCGGCGGCGGTCAGGGCTATGGAGCGGCGCTGGCCGCATGGCCTTTGCCGGAAGACATGGTGCCGGCAGATATTCCCGTGCGCGCCGATCGTTTCGCCGATACGGATGCGGGCGTGCACGTCATCATCTCGCTCGGTAACACCTTACAGCAGTACTACGCGAATATGAACAAGACGCGCGAATGGCTGCCGAAACTCGACTTCATTTTGCATGTAGGCATGTACGACGAGGACTCCGCGGCTTTTGCCGATGTGGTGCTGCCGGTATGCTCGAAGTTCGAGGACACGGTGGAGCACAGCATTGTGCGAGGCGGCTACAACCACATTCAGCTGTCGCAGAAATGCATCGATCCCTTGTTCGAGTCGCTGCCCGACTACGACGTGATGTACCTTATCGCCAAGTCGGTGGGTCTCGAGTCGGTGCTTCCCGAAGATGCCGAGCAGCTGGCCCGCTTCCAGATCGATGAGGCGACCGATCCGCTGGTGGAAGGCATTACCTTCGATACTCTCGTGCAGAACAACAACACGATGCCCCTGGCGGGGATCGAAGAGCCTCGCATCGGGTATGCCGATCTCCAGTTCCCCACGCCGACGGGGCGTATGGAGATCTACTACGAGCCCCAGCACCATTCGGGCCAGGCGCTTCCCCAGTGGGAGGAGAACAACGAGGTCTTCGACGGCAATCCGCTCATGGAAAAGTATCCGCTGCAGCTTGCCCAAACCCGCACGCGATTCTTCGTGCACTCCCACTTCCGCGGTGCGGCGTGGCTCGCGCAGTTCTACACGCCGCGTATCGAGCTGAATCCGCAGGCGATGGCCGAGCGCGGGCTTGAGGACGGCGATGCGGTGGAGGTCTTCAACGATCGCGGATCGTTCAGCTGCCAAGCGTTTGGAAACAATGCCATTCGGCCCACGTCGGCGCGCATCTACGAGGCCGCGTGGTCGAAGGATTGCCTTTCGGGGAATCCGCAGAACGTGACGAACGATCACGTGAACGAGCGCGATGCCGACCTCATCACCGGCGCGCCCATTCCCTTCAATGACACGCTGGTGGAAGTGCGAAAGGTTCAGGGTGAGTAACATGACGAAGCTGGGAATTGCCATCGACCTCGAGCGTTGCGTTGGCTGCCATACCTGCGCGAACGCTTGCAAAATGCAGAACAACGTGCCCACGGGAATGCTCTGGAACCGCGTGACCACCGAAGGGTGCGATGTGATCGACGGGGCTGTCGGCACCTATCCGAATCTGACGCGTACGTTCCTTCCCGTTGCCTGCCAGCACTGCGAGAATCCTGCCTGTCAACGTGTGTGTCCGACGGGTGCCACCTACAAGGACGAGTTAGGTCGCGTGGAGATCGACTACGACAAGTGCATCGGCTGCCGCATGTGCATGGCCGCCTGTCCCTACAATGCGCGTTCTTTCAACTGGGAAGAGCCGGTGCGCGATGTGGACTTCAACTACGGCGATGCGGAAGTGCCGGTGCGCCCGCGCGGCGTGGCCGAGAAGTGCACGTTGTGCCGCGAGCGAACCGATCGCGGCGAGGAGCCCATGTGCGTCGTGTGCTGCCCGACTCATGCCCGCATCTTCGGTGACCTGGACGATCCGGCCTCCGAGGTGTCGAAGACTGTCGTCGAGCGCAAGGCCCACGTGCTCCTCGAAGAGCAGGGCACGCGTCCGCAGGTCTACTACTTCGATTAATGCGATCAATGCGCGGCGGGGCGGTTGTGCCGACGGCCTGATAGGCCGACCCGGCAGCTCTTTTCGGGGGTTTGACGAGACCCCCTGGGGAAGTGCGGCCCCTTGCGGCTGGCGCCCCGCCTTCTCTCCCTCATTCTGAAAGGTTCGAGAAATGGAACTTCTAACCAAGAACAAGCTGCTCACGGCAGTATTTGCGGTGCTGTCGGTGGCGGGTATCGGAGCCTACGTCTTCCAGCTGGCCGGCGGTCTTGCGGTGACGGGCATGTCCAACGGCGTGTCCTGGGGCCTCTACATCACCATGTTCATGTTCTTTGTGGGGCTTTCTGCCGGTGGCCTTATCGTGGCATCCTCGGCGAGCGTCTTTCACATCAAGCGCTTCAAGGCCGTGGCCATGCCGGCAATCATCCTGTCGACGGTGTGCATCTGTCTGGCGGGCATGTTCGTCCTCATCGACTTGGGCGGCATCCAGCGCATCTGGCGCATTGTGACCGGGCCGAACCCCACCTCGCCTCTGGTGTGGGACATCTGCGTCATCACGCTGTACCTGGTGATCAACGTGCTGTATTTGGTGAACATGCGCCGCGGCAACGATCGTGCGGTGTCCATCATCTCCCGGTTCGCACTGCCCTGCGCCATTCTGGTGCACTCGGTGACCGCCTGGATCTTCGGCCTGCAGATGGCCAAGGAGGGTTGGTACTCGGCCATCATGGCGCCCATCTTCGTGGCCTCGGCCATGGACTCGGGCCTGGCGCTTCTGCTGTGCGTGCTGGCAGCGCTGAAGAAGGCGCGCCTGTTCGAGACCTCTCGCGAGCTTATGGCTTCGCTGGCCGGGCTTCTGGCCACCTGCATCGCCATAGACGCGTTCTTCATCTTCTGCGAGGTGCTGACCATGGCCTATCCGGGGGCGGCCGGTGCCGAGACGCTGGCGCTCATGACGAGCGGGCCTACGTCGCCGTTCTTCTGGTTCGAGATCGTCGGCGGCCTGGTTGTCCCGTTCCTCGTGCTGGTGTTCGCGAAGAACCGCGAGCACACGGGGCTCGTGGTGGGGGCGAGCGTGCTCGTCATCGTCGGCGTCCTCTGCAAGCGCCTGTGGCTTTTGTTCACCTCGTTCATTGCGCCGAACGTGGAGGGCGCTCCGGGCGTTTTGTCCGACGGCGGCTGGGCGCTCCTCGGCTCCTACGCGCCGACGGTGCCCGAAGTGCTGATCGTGCTGGGCGTCGTGTCGGTGGGCACGCTGGGATTCATGGCCCTGGGCTCGAAGCTGCTCGTGCCCGCGACCGAGACCGAGCGCGCGTCTGCTCACGCTGCCGCGCCGGCCGAGGCCGACGGCGATTTCGAGCCGCTGACCGCGTAAAAGGTACGGTTTCCGGCCGGTGCTGCGATCCCGCTCTCGTTGCACCGGCCGCGGCGTATCTAAAAGAGCGATTTCGGGCACCTTCGAAATACTGGCTACGACCTGCGGAATTGCTTGCATAATACCAGGTCGCAGCCAGTGCCGCTTTTCCGGGATTTAGACACAGCCGGTGCCAGAATCGCGCGATTTAGGTACTGAACGTCGACTTTCGCAGAAGCATCGTTAAAGTGCGGCGCTCTTAAGATCGACAACGGCCAGGGTTTTCCCGCTGGGGGCGAGGGCCTTGAGGATGGTGTCGATCTGGGGGTTGGTCGTCGCGCTTTCCAGGAGCATGCTTTACGTCGCTGTTAACGGCATGGCAACAGCATTGTTTCGCGACGGTGCTCTTGTTGACGGAATGGTTGCAAGCCTAATCCCTGTTCAACCGATTGTTTTCAAGGAACCGCCGACGGGCTTGGTTTTGTGCGCTCGTTTTAACATGGCGTCCATAGGAGATAGTTCCGATGCCAGCTGCGCTGCAGGGAGGGGCGCGCCCGTCGGCATCGGATCGAAGCGAGGACGCCATACGGGTCGGGCGATAGGAGCAGCGTTATGGAGAAGTTTCTGAACTTGGTGCGATCGAATAACATGGTGCAGGCGGTGCTTTGCATCGCATTCGGTCTGTTTCTGATGATCTATCCGTCCATCACCGTACAGGGCATCATCTTGCTGTTTGGCGTGGCGCTCGCGGTTATGGGCGCGGCCGGTCTTCTGTCCTACTTCCGCCAGCGCAGCGTGCGCTACCGCGATTCGGGCACGCTCATGGCGGCTGCGTTCTATCTCATCATCGCGCTCATCGCGTTTATCTTCCCCAAGGTGATCGCCGGGTTCTTCTCGGTGGTGCTGGGCGTGGTGCTCATCCTTCTGGCTATCGTGAACGTGGTGCGCGCCTTCGGGCTGCGCGCTTTCGGCAGCAGCATCTGGATTGCCGTGCTGGCGACGGCGGTGCTGGTGGGTATCGGCGGCGTGCTCATTGTGGTGAACCCGTGGGGCGCCTCCATGACCTTCGTGCTCGTGCTGGGCGCGACGTTCGTCATCAACGGCGCGGTGGACCTGTTCATCGAGTGGTACACCCGCGATTCCGAAAAGAAGGCCGGCGGGATTTCGCGCCGGTAGACGTCTCTGCTGCGGGGCGAGCACCTCGCGGGACAGCGCGCCCCTGGGCCGCCTCGGCGCCGTGCAGCGTGGCAAATCGCGCAGGTCGGGATCGGCGACATCCTCGGCGCCGACGCGTTGGACACGCCCTTCGTTTTTGCCGATGCCTGCCCATTAAGGGCTTCTATATCCGTTTTCCCTTGCGACCCCCGTGCGGACGGGGGTCTTTGCTATCATGAACGCCACGCGAGGGCGGCGGCGCTTTAGGGCGGTGCGGCCAGGCTCGTTCAAGTTTTTGGTACACGAAAGGAAAAGCGATGTCTGAAGAGAACAGCAATCTTGCCGAGATTCAGAAGCATCGTGAGCAGATCGACGAGATCGATCGCGAGATCGTCGCGCTTCTGAACAAGCGCGCCGGTCACTCGCTGGTCATCCGCGGTCTGAAACCCGGTGCGCATCTGGGTCTGTACGACGCGCGCCGCGAGGAGGAAATCTTCGCGCGGGTGGATAGCTACAACGAGGGGCCGCTCTATAACGAGAACCTCCGGGAGATTTACGCTACCATCTTGAAGATCATGAAGGAGACGCCGTCCGTATGAGCGAAGTGAAGATTGCCCCCATCCCCGATCTCGGCCAGCGCACGGACGAGATCACCATTTACGCCGGGCCCTGCTCGGTGGAATCCGCCGAGCAGTTCGAGGAAGTGGCCGAGTGCGTGGCCGATCTGGGGCTGCACTGGATCCGCGGCGGCGCGTTCAAGCCGCGCACCAACCCGCATTCCTTCCAGGGTCTCGGCGAAGAGGCCCTGAAGATCATGAAGGGCGCCGGCGATAAGTACAACCTGAAGACGCTCACCGAGGTGATGGACTCGGCCCATTGCCAGCTCGTGAGCGATTATGTGGACGGCCTGCAGGTGGGCGCCCGCAACTTCCAGAACTTCAGCCTGCTGAAGAAGATCGGCCAGGTGACCGCCGATACGCATCAGATGGTGCTGTACAAGCGCGGTTTCGCCGGCACCATTGCCGAGTGGCTCGCCGCCACCGACTACATCACCGATTGCGGCAACGACAACGTGGTGCTCTGCGAGCGCGGCATCCGCACCTTCGAGACGGCCACGCGCTTCACGCTGGACATCGCCGCTGTGCCGGTTATCCACAAGCAGTCGCTGTACCCGGTGTGCATCGACGTGTCGCATCCGGCCGGCCAGCGCGATTTGGTGCCGGCTTTGGCGAAGGCCGCCGTGGCCGCCGGAGCCGACTCGCTCATGATCGAGGTGCACCCCAACCCGCCGGTGGCGCTGTCCGACGGCCCCCAGCAGCTGACGCCGGCCCAGTTCCGCGAACTGGTTGCCGAGCTGCGCGAGCTGGCTGCCTGCCTGGGCAAGAAGATCGTGTAAGACGCTTCGACCGCCTTCTGGAATGGAAGCGGCCGCCCTTCCGAGTGGAGGGCGGCCGCTTTGTGCTTGCGGGTTCGGTGATGGCCCGCGCGCAGGGCGCGGGCTCGAGCGCTACTTGTCCTTGCGCGCTTCGCGACGGGCCTTCCGCGCTTCCTTGCGGGCCTCGCGGAGCTGCTTGCGAGTTTCGGCAGCCAGCTGGTCGCGCAGGGCCTCCCCGCGTTCCACTTCGGCGTTCACCTCGTCGGCGTCCCAGCGGTAGATGATGCAGGTCTCGTCGAATTGGGCGTCCAGGGCGTCCTCGTCGTCCTCCTTGGCGAGCATCACGAGCGCCGTCGCACCCGGCGTCAGCTCGCTCGCGCAGTATTCCATGAGGGAGTCGTCATCATCGATGTCCTTGTCGTCCATGGCCATGCCGGCCACAAGGCCGATGCCGGCGCCCAGAAGCACGCCGACCGGGCCGCCGAGCAGGCCGACCACGGCGCCGATGACCCCGCCGAAGGCCGTGTTGTCGGTCTCGTCATAGCCGTCCTGGAAGCCGTCGGGCACCATGATGGCTCCGTCGACGTTCTTCACTACCGCCATTTCCAAAATGGTGAAGTCGGTCGTCGCCTCGTTGTCCTTCAGACGGTTGAACTCCTCGTAGGCGTCGCCCTCGTCTTCGAAGGTGACCAGAACCACGTTATCCATGAGCGCTCCTTTGTCTCGCTGCGAACGGGCCGCCGTGCTGCGCGCGCCGCATGAGCGGCACGGCCGGCGGCCAATGCGACGGTGCCGCAGGGCACCGCGCATCTTCGAGTATAGGGGGAGTGCGTCGGTCGGAGGCGTCGCTGCGCCCGTCTGTCACGAGAGCGTTGCGGGGACGGGCGAGAGGTTCTGTGCACATTTTTTGCGAGGGCCTGCGCCAAGCCACTCGGTGCTTCGTGTGCGAAATGGGCAAAACGGGGCACTTATCGTAGTTTTCGAGGAAGCAAGGGTGCTCTCCTTCGACGGACTGAACGAGAAATCCCTGTTCAGTGTCATCGCGAGGATAAAGCGTCCACTTTTGGGCTACGAGAAGTGCCCCATTTTGCACATTTGGAGCCGACAGCGCATAGGACGGTTGCAGACGCGGGCGAGCCGACTGCGGAGGTGCAACCCCAGAGGCCGCAACCATGAGTGAAACGGTTGGCACAGCGGAGAGTTGGTGAATCTGCCGTTCGTGCGTCCTCGATACGCCTGGGCCGTTAAACTGCCCTGCATGCGATTCGTTCTCTACGGCACATCCTCATTCTCGTATTGGCTGTCGGCCCCTTGCCGGCCGTCGTCAAAGAGCGCCGTGGGAACAAATGCATTGAAGCGGTGTGTCCCGACGGCGCGGACGGTTGCTCATCTGGAGAAGATTTTCCCTCAGATTCCGCAGCCCTATCACGCGCTCGTACCCGATCATCGCAAAAGCACTGTTCTCCAGGCAGTAACTCATGTGTCGATTTATCCCTATCGGGAGAAGCCGTTCGTTCGCATCGCTGACGGCGTGTATGCAAGTTGCCCCGAGTTGTGCTTCGTACAGCTCGCACTTGTTCTTCCTTTGCACGAGCTTTTAAAAGCGGGCGATGCCCTATGCGGGATGTTCTTCATCGACCCGTCATCGCGCAACGGACTGGGCAGTAGAACGCCTTTGACCTCGAAACGTCGCATCGAGTCGTTTATCCGCCGCAACGCTGGGCTACGTGGATCGGCGGCAGCGAAGTCGGCGCTGCGATTCGTGGTGGATAATGCCGCTTCACCGCCGGAGGCGTTTCTTTGGTCCGTGCTGAGCATTCCCCATCGCTATGGCGGCTATGCCCTCCCCGGATTGGAAATGAATCGACGCGTGAGGCCGAGCAAGAAAGCGCGCAGGATCGCCAAAAGGGAAACGGTCGTCCCCGACCTCTGTCACAGCGAGTCGCGCCTGGCGATCGAGTACGATTCGAATGCCGAGCATCTTACTTCGCAGCAGATCGCGAAGGACTCTTCGAAGCGGCTGGCGTTGGAGGCCGATGGCTACAAGGTGATATCGGTGACGACACGACAGCTGTGCGATCGCAGTGAGATGCGCAGTGTGGCTCATGAGGCGGGAGCTCGCATGAGCAGGCGCATTCAAATTCGCGCCAAGAGTTTCGGGAACGCTCAGAGGAAACTGTATGCGACAGGATGGTCTTTGAAGGCCTATCATCGTCGTGAATGGTTGAAGAGGGAAGTTTCCGAAGGCGGGCTGAAGGAGTGCGCCCAGAACCCCGAAAGCGGATTGGAAGATTGCATCCGGGATGGATCTGCCTGGGATTGAGCGGTGGCTGTCTTGGGGTGTTCTTGTCGGGCGCGGCCGAGGCGATCTGTTGGCTGCGAACCGCGACGACTTGCCGGTTTCGGGTGGCGACGATCTACGAAGCGGTACTCGCATTGTGAGGAGACGCCTCGTTTTTGTGCAAAATGCCCCACTTCTCGTAGCCATTTGGACTAGATGGGGCGACGCGGACAATTCGACCTGGGAAAATGGTTCCGGTTTGACGTTGAGCTGATCCTGGAACCTGGTAAAACTACGAGAAGTACCCCGTTCTGCACATTTTCCGTTATGCTTCTTAGGCAAAGTTCTTTGTCGGCGCAGCGGGTGAAAGCTAGAGCCCGATGCGCCGGTTCGTTGACAGGTTGCCGAATTGAGGGGTTGCGCGATCAGGATTCTGTGGTAGAGTACGCAACCAGCAATTGAATATACCTTAAACCGATGAGGCGAAAGTCAAGCCATCCGGGCACTCACAGAGAGCGGGCGCAGCTGAGATTCCCGCAGAACGCCAGAGGGTAAATGGATCGCCGAGGGAAAGGGGAAAGGCCCGCCGTCGTTTGTTCCGACGAGGTCGAGTATCTGGACCGTGAGCCTGCGTTAAAGGCAGAATGGGTGATGGCCCGTTCATGAGAGGGTTCGCGTTACGCGAATCAATTAAAGGTGGCACCGCAGATCAAGGGATCTGTCCTTTAAGCGAAGGACAGATCCCTTTTTTGTTGGGGTCGGCTGGGAACCTCTCGAAAGGCGTCGGCGAAGGAGCAATTGCCACGGAAGAGGACGCCCGCAGGCGCGGGCACGAGGGGCGGTGAGGAACCGCCCGAGAAAGGACTGATCGACATGGCAGAACTCCGTATGACCGCCGACGCTGAAACCGCGACCCCCGCCGCCGGCGCCAAGCGCACCGTGGCTGCGGCTGAGAAGAAGGGGCTGGCCATCCAGGATCTCATCTTGGTGGCCGTGCTTCTGGCCGCCGGTGCCGTGCTGAAGCTCACGGTGGGCAGCCTGCTCGCCTCCTTCGGCATGAAGCCGAACTTCATTATCGCCGCCTACTGCCTGGCCATTATCATCATCCGGCCGAACGTGGCTCAGTCGCTCGTCATCGGGCTCATCGCCGGACTCGTGTGCCAGATTCCGATGCTGAACGCCACGCCGCTGCTCAACATCCCCTCGGAGCTTTTGGGTGCGCTCGCCTGCGGGCTGCTCATCCACGTGCCCATGAAGATCGGCAAGCTGGACGTGAACCCGCTCGTGAACACGTTCATCTCCACCTGCGTGTCCGGCTTCACCTTCGCGGCGCTGTCCGTTTACATCAACGTCGTGTCCGTGGGCGGCGACTTCGCCGTGGCCATGGCGGCCTACGTGGCCATCGTGCTGGGCACCGCCACCTTCAACTGCATCTTCGTCGAGGTGCTGGCGACGCCCCTGAAGAAGGTGCTGAAGCGCTAAGCTACCCGTCCGGCGCGAGCTGCGGGGCGCACCTCCCGTGCTCAAACAGCATTGAAGTGCAGGGCTCCCCGAGGGCCGCGGACTCTCCCTCATGCACTTCAATGAACTGCGCGCGGGAGGCACGCCCCGCATCCCGCCCCCGAGAAGTTTCAACAAGAAAGGTCGTTATGATCGAGTTCAACGAGTTCAGTTTTCGGTATCGGGAAGGGGAGGCGCCGGTGGTGCGTGACATCACGCTTTCCATTCCCGATGGCTGCTTCGTCGGCATCACCGGGGCGGCGGGCAGCGGGAAGTCCACGCTCACCTACGCCATCAATGGCATCATTCCGCACTGCTATCCGGGCGACTTCTACGGCTCGGTCACGGTGGAGGGCCTCGACACGGTGGACACCTCGCTCACCGACCTGTCGCGGCTGGTGGGCAGTGTGTGTCAGGACATCGACTCGCAGATGGTGTCCACGGTGGTGGAGGACGAGATTCTCTACGGCCTGGAGAACTTCGCGGTGCCACGTGAGGAGATTCCTGCGCGCGTGGACGAGGCGCTTGACGCCATGGGCATCGCTGATTTGCGCGACCGCACCATCGACAGCCTGTCCGGCGGCCAGAAGCAGAAGGTGGCCGTGGCCTCGGTGCTGGCGCTGCACCCCAAGGTGCTCGTGCTGGACGAGCCTACCGCCGAGCTGGACCCGGCCTCGTCGGTGACGGTGTTCGATCTGCTTTCCCGCTACGCCCGGGAGCACGGCACCACGGTCGTCGTGGTGGAGCAGAAGATCGCGCTTCTGTCCGATTATGCCGATATGCTCGTCATCGTGGACGAGGGCCGCATCCGCTTCGCCGATACGCCGGATGCGGTGCTGGCCCACTCCGAGGAGCTGCTGGCGCTCGGTGTGAACGTGCCGCGCTCGACGACGCTCATGAACGCGCTTTCCGCCCAGGGCCTGTACGCCGGTCCCACGGTGCGCAACGTGGCCGGGGCGGCCGCAGCGCTGAAGGAGGTGCTCGCATGATCGAGTTCAAGAACGTATCGGCGTCCTACGACGGCGAGCTGGCGGTGCTCGCCGACGTGAGCTTCACGGTGAACGATGGCGACTTCGTGGCCTTTGTCGGCACCAACGGGGCGGGGAAGTCCACCACGATGCGCCTGGCCAACGGGCTTCTGAAGCCCACCTCCGGGGAAGTGCTCATCGATGGCGTGCCCACGACCTCTCTGAAGACGAGCGAGCTGGCCCGGCGCATCGGCTTCCTCTTTCAGAACCCCGATCGGCAGATCTGTTGCAACACCGTGCGCGAGGAGCTCATGTTCGGATTTGCGGCCCTCGGCGAGGAAGGGCCCGAAGCTGAGGCGCGGGTGGACGCCATGATCGAGCGCTTCGGCTTCGACGCGGATGCCGAGCCCTACCTGCTGAACCGCGGCACGCGGCAGCTGCTCGCCCTGGCCTCCATCATCGTGCTGGCGCCGCCCACCATCATTCTGGACGAGCCGACCACGGGCCTCGACTTCCGCGAGTGCGTGAAGGTGATGGACGTGGTGCGCGAGCTGAACGAGAACGGCACCACGGTCATTATGGTCTGCCACGACATGGAAGTGGTGGGAGACTTCGCTCGCCGCGTCATTGCCATGACGGCCGGGCGCGTGGTGGCCGACGGCCCCACCTTCGAGGTGCTGCGCGACGGGCGCGTGCTGAAGGAGGCGCACATCCTACCGCCCCAGGTGACCGAGGTGTCGCTCATTCTCGGTCGCGAGGAGGGCTGCCCCGCGGCCGTGACCGAGGCCAACACCGTGGCCCAAATGGTGACGGCGGTGGCCCAGGCCAAGCAGATGGAATATGCGGCTGTGGCCGAGGCGGCGGCGCTGGTCGACGATGTAGCGGCGGCGCTTACCGCCGAGGCGGCAGTGGCGCGTGACGCCATCGTGGAAGCCGAGGCCGCCTTAGGAGATGCCGGCGCCGATGAGGAAGGGGGCCGCTAATGGCCAAGTTTCTGGAATATGTGCCGGGGGAGAGCTTTCTGCACCGTATGAACCCCTGTGTGAAGCTCATCGGCGCGGTGCTCATCGCCATTGCCTGCTTCGTGACGAGCAACCTGGTGTTTCTGCTGATCCTTCTGGCCGCCGCGCTCGTCATGGCCGCCTCGTGCGGGTTGGGCCGCGAGACAGCGGGGCTGTGCAAGGCGGTGTTCGCGTTCTCGCTCATTCTGGCCGTGGTCATCCTGCTCACGACGCCCCACGGTATGCCGCTCGTGCCTCTGCCCTGGGGATACATCGGCACCGGCAGCCTGCTGGCGGCCCTCACGGTTATCGTGCGCCTCATGGCGGCGGCCATCCCGTTGTTCCTCGTGTTCTACGTCACGAAGATGAACGACCTGACGAACGCGGCCGTCAAGCAGCTGCACGTGCCCTACAAGTACGCGTTCACGTTCACGAGCACGGTGCACTTCATCCCCGTGTTCATGAACGACATGGCCGGCATCATGGAGGCCCAGACGGCTCGCGGCGTGGAATTCGACGGCTCCTTCGCGAAGAAGGTGCGGCTCATGATTCCCTTGTGCGTGCCGCTTCTGGTGAGCTCGGTGCGCAAAACGAACTCCGCCGCCATCGCCGCCGAGGTGCGCGGCTTCAACCTGCGCACGCGCACGAGCGGCTACAAGGACTATCCGCTGCATGGCGAGGACTTCATCGCCATCGCCGTGTGCGCGCTCGTGCTGGCCGCCGCCATCGTGCTGGCAGTGGTGGGGTAGGGACTGGAGGCGGGTGGCCTACCGCAGCGAGAACAGCTTGCGGGCTTCGGCGGCCAGTTGCTTGCGGCCGACCAGGAGCAGGATGGCCAGCAGGGCCGCGGCGGCGGTGCCGGCGGCTATGGCCAAGGGAGGCCAGGTGATAAGGCCCGCGGCTAGAAGCGCCAAAGGAACGAGGCCGAGCAGCATCTCGTAGATGAGGTACTTCGCGTAGCCGGTGACGAACGATCCTCGGAAGGCGATGAGGAGCACCGCGTTGAACGCGAGGGCCAGCATGCACAGGCCCGGCACCACGTAGGTGGTGACGACGAGGTTCCCCGTGGATGCGAACCACAGTCCCGCTACGGCCAGAAGCACGAGGAAGTAGCGCTCCACCACGCGGATGAAGTCGGGGGCGTGCACGATCATGTTCCGCACGAACAGCCAGTTCAGGGCCACGGCCGCGCACGGCGCCCCCACGGCCAGCGCGCTGCCGCCCGCAGTGCCGCCCAAAAGCGCGATGAGCGCGATGCAGATAAGGGTGAGCGCCGCTAAAACCGTGCGGACGCGGGTGCTCTTGCGCTCGAAGGAGTTCGGCGGGAACACCGATGGCACGGGAGCCGCCTTGCGGGCGTCCGCCAGCGGACCGGGGCGGTGGAACGCCGGCGCGTCGCGGTTCGCATTCAGGTACCCGCGCATCCCCGCGCCTTCCAAAACCTCCGCCAGGGCGCGGGTCACCTTCTGGCCGAGAAAGCGGCTGGAGATGCCGATGGACAGATCGTCGCCGTAGGTGCACACGATAAAGTTGAGGCCGGAGGTGGACGTGAGCGCGCTGATACCTTCCACGTAGGGGGCCATGCACGGATCCAGCGCCACGCGACCGAGGCTCGAGACGGTGGTGGTGACCTCGCGGGCGGCGCGCGCGTCGGCGATGGCCAGCGCCGCGTCTTTCACGATGAGGGGCGCTGCGCGTAGAAGCGGGTTCTTCTCCAGCTTGATCATGGCCATCATGCGGCGCTTCAGGGAGGCGGGCTCGCATCCGGCGGTCAGCTGGCGCTGCACCTCGGCGGCCACTTCGACCAGGGGCGCATTGGCATCGCCAGGGGTGTAGGTGATGAAGGCGAGTCCGAAGAAGTTGCGCAGGGTGGCCGAGCCGAAGAGGCCGCGCAGGTCGACGGGCACGTCCAGGTGGATGGCCCGGCGCCGGTCGCGGGCGGTCATGGTAGTGCGCACGGCGCAGATGACCGCCGCGATGAGGTAGGAGGTAACGCTGACTCCCGCGTCTTTGGCGGCGGCGTGCACGGCGCTGGCCGATAGGTGGTATTCCAGGTAAAGCGGATCGGCGTCGGTCTTCAGACCGGTCAGATGGAAGACGCGCGGCTTTTTCGCCTTTCCCGCCGCAGCGCGGTCGTAGTTGGCCGTGAAGCTGTCCTCGGTCTTCTGCGCCTCGGTGCCCGCATAGGCGCAGGCGGCGGCCTCGGGCAGCCCGTAGCGCTCGGCCACATAGGCGCCGAGCAGTGCCTTCAGGAACTCCAGGGCGCCGCGTCCGTCGGAGATCATGTGGGACACCTCCACGTTGATGCGGCGGCGGTAGTAGCTCACGCGGAAGAGCACGCTTTGGGGGCCGGCGTGCAGGCCATAGCAAATGGGCAGGTTCTCGGGGGTCACGCGCGGCGCGGTGCCGGAAGGTTCCAGGTAATGCCAGAACATGCCGGAGCGCAGCGACACGTTGAAGCCGGGGAACAGCGCCACGGCGGCATCCAGGGCCTGCTGCAGCGCCTGCGCGTCCACCTCGTCGACCATGGTGGCCGCCAAGCGGAAGATGGTCTGGTTCGGGCTTCCCGCCTGGGCGGCGTAGAACTTGCCGACGTTGTCTAGTCGGTACCAAGAAGCGTCAGCCATGGCCGGTCACCGGGTTTCGGGAGCGGGTCGCCATCGAGGAAGTGCGCGATGAGGCGGTAGGTGTCGCGCACGAGCGAGAGCACGGAGGGGTACAAAAAGTAGCCGTGGACGCCGTCGTTCATACGGAAGCATGCCACTTCGTTGCCTTCCGTATCCAGGCGCGCGGCGAAGGCCTCGCCCTCGTCGCGCAGGGGGTCGTACTCGGCGGTGATGACGAGCGTGCGGGGCAGGTTGGCCAGCGACGTCGCGATGAGCGGCGCAAAGCGGGAGTCGTGGAAATCCTCGGGTGAGCGCAGGTACAGCTCGATGTAGTCGACGATGGCCTGGCGGGTGAGGATGTAGTCTTTCCCGTTGTCGCGCACGGAATCGAACAGCGTCGTCTCGGAATGGTCGTTGTAGACGAGCGGGTACAAGAGGATCTGGGTGCGCGGGTGGAAGTCGCCGCGCTCGCGGGCGAGCAGGCTCACACCCGCCGTGAGGTTGCCGCCGGCCGAGTCGCCCATGAGCACGATGCGCTCGGGATCGGCGTCGCGGATAAGCGTGCCAGCGAACAGCTGCCGCGCCACGGCATAGCAGTCCTCAAGGGCGGTGGGGAAGCGGTGCTCGGGGCTGCGTCGGTAGTCGACGGCGATGACGCTGCGCTCGAGCTTCAGCGCCGTGCGCATGCAGGCGTCGCTGTAGAATTCCACATCACCATTGGCCCAGCCGCCTCCGTGCAGGTACAAAATGGTGCCCCGGTGGTCCTCGTTCACATGCAGGCCCCGCTTCAGGGAGAAGTCGATGTCGAGGGGCGTGAACACGCGCAAGGGGATCTCGTAGCCGTCGTCGGCTGTGGCGGTGATCTCGTCGATGCGGCAGCGCGGGTCGGCAATGGTGAGCTTGCCGGCGGCGTCTTCCACCTTGCGCTGGGAGTTCCAGGAATTGGCCACGTCGGGCTGCAGGCGCGTGATGGCCTTGATGACCGCTTGGACGGCGGGGTTCATGGGCATAGTCGCGCTCCTTGTCTCGGGGTCGGCGGGGGGCATAGGCCGTCGCGGTTGGCGACGTCGATCACTGCCAGCGACGGCGTTGGGCGCTGTGGTCGGCAGCGGCGTCGGGCGTTGCCGACCACAGCGCTTTTGACGCCACGTAAACGCTGAGTTCCATGCTAAGGGAAGTTGTCCCTGCTGGCGCCTGGCTGCTGCTCCTTGGCATCAAACGGTAAACGACTCGACCTCTTCGCATTCCTCTCCTTTCGCTGCCGAGGGGGCGATGCCCCTCTGCGCTTTGAAGGACCGAGGCAAAGTGTGGCCCTTTGATTTTGAGAAAATTGCGATTGTTAGCCTTCATGGAAAAGTGGGCGTCTTCCAGAGAAAACAAGCGAACTCATATCGAATAGCATTTATTTTTGCTGTCGTCTAACGGTATTTATGCGTCTTTTGAGCGGATGAGCTATATTCGTGCCCTTTTCTGATGCTAACAATCGCAATTTCCACCAAATTTCAGGAAGGTATTTGTTCTGAGGCGTTGGCAAGGAGTTGCGCGAATTTTGTGGAGGTCGGTGCGGTGGTGACTGGTGCTCAGGCACGAGGCCGCTAGCATAGCGTTTCCCCTTGACGTCGGCGCATCTCACGGCTTCGACCTCTCAGGTTTCCCGGACGGGGCCCAGCGAGGGCCGAGCCGTCCGCGTTTCGCGAAACTTGGATGAGGAAGGAGAAGGCCGTGGATGCGGAACATGACGAGGCACTGCTTCGGTCTGCAGGCGCAGATGCCGATGCGGACACCGATGGAGGATCCCCTAGCATAGAAGCGGAAGAGCAAGCCCACCTTGACGAGGTGTTGGGTGCGGTGCGCGCGGCTGTCGATCGAGCGCGCGGGTTGGCCGAGCGCACGGAGGCGAGCCATCGCGAGGCGGGGGCGCAGCTGGCGGCCTCGCGCGGCGAATTGGCGCCGGAGGAGGCGCACCTTTCTGCCTATGAGCTGAACCGCATGGACGCCCAGGCCGCTTTGGCCCATCGCTCCCGGGGCCGGTTGGAGAAGCTGCTCGATTCGCCCTACTTCGCCCGGGTCGATTTCGTCGAAGGCGAGGAGGGGGCGTCCTCATCTGCCGGTTCGGCCGAAGGCGAGACGGCGGCCGCACGCCAGATCACCTACCTCGGGCGCTTCGCCCTCACCTGGGAGAACCAGGCGCTTATCTCCGATTGGCGAAGCCCGGTGGCCGCGCTGTTCTACGACTTCGAGCCGGGGCCGGCCGCCTTCGAGGCACCGGCCGGGCGCCGGGAGGGAACGCTCGCGCTCAAGCGGCAGATCTCCATCGAGGAGGGGCAGCTGCGCTACGCGGTGGACTCCAGCTCCAGCGTGCGCGACGAGGTACTCGCGACGGTTCTCGGGCGCACGTCTGACGCGAAGATGCATGATATCGTCTCCTCCATCCAGCGCGAGCAGAACGCCGTCATTCGCGATGAGGCGCCCGGCACGCTTATCATTCAGGGCGTGGCCGGCTCGGGCAAGACTTCCATCGCGCTGCACCGGGTTGCCTACCTGTTGTATCGCCAGAAAGAGCGGCTGACCTCGCAGTCGGTGGCCATCCTCTCGCCGAGCCGGGTGTTCTCCGACTACATTTCCGGGGTGCTGCCGGAGCTGGGTGAGGAGCCAGTGCGGCAGTGGAGCCTGCACGACTTGGCGGCCCTCCTTTTGGAAGGGATCACGAAAGTGGCGCCCCCGGTGTCGGCTGCCGATGAGGCCGACCCGGTTCGGGCGGCCCGTGCTGCCGCCAAGGGCACCGAGGCGTTCGCTGCCTCGTTGACGGCGTGGCTCGGCGCTCAGCTGGGGGAGAAGGGCTCCGGCGATGGGAAGGTGGCGGCATCGGAGCTCTTCGAGCCGCGCGACTTGGCCGTCGGGGGCGACGTGGCCGAGGCGTCCTGGCTCGCCGAGCGCTTTGCGGCTTACGCGCCGGTGCCCTTCGATGAGCGCCTCGACCTTATCGCCGGCGACGCGTTGGAGTTGGCCCATGGCAAGACCTTCGGCCGCTATGTCCACACCATGCCGACGCGCCGCGAGCTGCGCGGGCGGCTCCTGCGCATGATGCGGGCCAAGAACCCGCTGGCGCTGTACAAGCGCTTTTTAGCCGACACGGGCCAGAGCGCCCTGTTTAAGGCGCCGGCCAAGGGCGTGGTGGAATGGGAGGACGCCTTCCCCGTCGTGCTGTGCGCCCTGGCCTTCGCGGGCCCCGACGGATTCGCCCCCACTTCTGCCGTGCGCCATCTGGTCATCGACGAGATGCAGGATCTGACGCCGGTGCAGCACGAGGCCATCTCCCGCCTGTTCCGCTGCGACCGCACCATTCTGGGGGACGTGAACCAGCTGGTGGACGGTCGTGCGGTGGCAGCGCCCGAGACGGTGGCGGCCCATTACCCGGGGGCGCGGGTGGTACGGCTCATGACGAGTTACCGCTCGACCTGCGAGATCGTCGAGCTGGCCGCTCGGGTGATGCCCGTCGCGGGCCTCGTCGCCGTCCAGCGCCACGGCGAGGCGGTGCGCTTTGCGCGCTGCGGCGACACGGTGGGAGTGCTCGCGGCGGTGTACGAGGCCATCGCGCGGTGGCGCACTTCGGGACGGCGCACCTTGGGGATCATTGCGAAATCGGACTTCCTCGCCGCCCGTTACGCCGAGCTCATCGCGCGCGATCACGATCTCACGCTGCTCACCGACGAGACGGACGCCTATCCGGGCGGCATCGTCGTCAGCTCGGTGCGCCTGGCCAAGGGCCTCGAGTTCGACGAGGCGGTGCTGCTGGACGCCGACGGCCGCCAGTACGCCGCCGAGGCCGACCGCAACCTGCTCTACGTGGCTGTCACCCGTGCCATGCACGCCCTGACCGTTCTCTACCGCGACGAGCCGAGCCCGTTTCTGCGGGAGGGGCGGCCGCGTTAGGCCAAGCACAGGCGACCGAGTGGATCGATTCTATTGTCCTAGCCCCATATCCGCAAGCGTCACAAGGCGGCAGCCGCACGATGCAGCTTCGGCTCGGCAGGCGTCGGTAAAGCCGCTTTTCGAGAAGAGGAACAGCCGCTGCTTGCCGGCGCTTCCGATAAGGGAAGCGCGGTGCTGCAAGGTGCGGAGGACTTCGATGTCGGTCTGCTTGGCCTGCCACTTGCACTCCCCACATATCATCGAGCCGTCGTCGCAGAGAGCCACGATGTCGATCTCCGCCTGCTCCCTGCGCGCGTTGTCGGTGCCCCACCATCGCCCGATCTCAAGGACGAGGGGAATCTCGCCGCGCCCTGAGGAAGCGACGAGCCACTGGCGACACACTTCCTCGAACACCGGGCCCGTGAACGTGGAGAGGTGGTCTGCGGCAATCAGACGCGCCACTTCCTCGGCGCGCCCTGCTTGAATAGGCGTGAGGTAGCGGGGGACGAAGCGATACCAAAAACGGAACAGGTTGTCGTTCAGAACGTAGCGGGTCTTCTTGCGGTTCGCGTCGACGACCGGCTTCTCCAGGCGCACGATGCCCAGCTCTTCGAGGCCCTTCAGGTAGCCGGCCGCCGCCGTGCGCTCGATGCCGGCTGCATCGGCGATATCCGTGAGGCGTCCCCCGCCATTGGCGATGGCCCGGATGACGGCGTTGTAGCGCGCCGGCTCGCGCACTTCCTGCTGCAGGAAGGAGTCGGGCTCGCCGAAGAGGAAGCAGTCGGGCTGCAGCACGTTGGTCGCAAGGTTCTCAGCGAGAGACAAGGCCGCGTCGAATTGCTCGAGGTACAAGGGGATGCCGCCCGCGATACCGTACCAGGTGACGATATCCTCCGAGCTGCTGCCGCCCAGCAGCAGCGACGCCTGCATGATGTCGAAGGGCTGCACCTTGATCTGGGCCGTGCGCCTTCCGTAGAGAGGGCTTTTGTAGCCAAGCACCTGGTGCTCCATGAAGCTCATGGACGATCCGCACAGGATGAGGAAAAGACGACTGCCCTCTTTGTGATGATCGATGAGATGCTGCAATACCGAGCTGACCGAGCGGTCGCTTTGGGCGAGGTAGGGGAACTCGTCGATGACGAAGACGATGCGCTGCTGCTGCGCTAGCGAGAACACGTGGGTAAAAGCTTCTTCGAAGCTTGCGAATACGGGAGCGGCCGTGTCGCTGGCGACGGGCGTACCGTCAAGCTGTAAGTCCGCGATGGCTTGACTGAGCGCAACGAGGTTCTCTTTCGCCGTCGATTCGCGAGCGGAGAAGAAAATCGCTGGCTTGCCTTTCACAAACTCGGTAATAAGCGAGGTCTTTCCCACGCGCCGCCGCCCGTATACGACGGGCATTTGGAACGTGTCGCTTCGGTAGAGTCGCTCCAACGTTGCCAGCTCCTGCTTTCTTCCTACGAACATTGGACGCCCTTTCTCATTTTGTATAGTTACGATTATAATAAATGTAACTATACAAAACAAGCAACCAGACAGTATTTGATTCGAGCGCATCCGGCATCATCGGCCGAGTCTGCTTGTCGGAGGAATTCAGTCCGACGAGCCGAGTTCGTTTCTGTAGTAGGGATAGGAGGCGTCGCGTTAGTCCTTGCGGCTTTCGCGGTAGCGGGCGAGGGCGGCGTCGAAGCTGCCGACGGTGCGGCGGTAGTACAGGGTGTAGCCGGCGGTGATGAGGGCCGTTGCCACCAGGTAGATGACGACGAAGCTGACCCAGGCGCCGGCGTTTTCGAGGGGAAACCATCCGCCGAGGGCCGCGCACAGGGCGAGTGCGGGCAGGGCCGTGAGGGCGAAGCCCGCGATGCGCGCCGGGTAGCTGGGGCGCGTGAGCACGGCTTCTGTGAACCACAGGGCCTGCAGAGCGCACATAGACAGGGCGGCGCCCAGCATCGACAACGTGACGACGATGCCCTCCACCGGGCCGGCGAAGATGAGGCCGGCGGCGCACCACAGGGCCATGGCGACGCTGAAGACGACGCAGGCGCGGACAAGCGCTCGTTTGACGATGGTGCTCATGGGGCTTCCTTTCTCGCGGAGCCGCATCCGGGTGGGTGCGTTGCGGACAGAGGTTTCGGTGACGACCTACAGACCGATCTTCTGCTTGATGGCCGGGGCGTACTGGCGCGAGGCGACGACGTGCTCGCCGTTGGCCAGGATCAGTTCCAAACGGGCGTTCAGCTGGGGGCGCAGGCCGCGCACGGCGTCGAAGTTCACGAGCAGCGACTTCGAGGCGCGGATGAACTCGGTGCCGGCCAGCTGGTCTTCCAGCTCGTAGAGGCGCAAAGGGCTCTCCAGCACGCGGTCGCCCTCGTAGAGGAAGGTGCGGCCATCCACGGTTTCGGCGTAGAGCACGTCTGCGGCCTCCACGAGGAAGGTGCCATGTTCGTCGGTTCCCATAAGACGCCGGTCGGCGGCGTTCGCCGCAGCCATGATGGCCCGTACGCGCCGGTTGATGGCCGGGCAGCGGATGGTCACCTCCACCTCTGCCAAGTCGGGTCGCTCTTCCACGGTCAGCTTCACGCCGCGCTCCTTTCCGCTCCCGGTTGCTGGCGCTAGTGTGCCCCGACGGGGCGGTGACTGCAAGGGGGTGCCGCTTCACTTGCACGAGAAGGGCCCTGTGTTGCAGGGGAAGGGGAGCGAAAGGGAGCGCGAATGCAAAAGGGCCGGCCTTGGCCTCGCCAGCGAATGGCGAGGCTCCGGAACCGGCCCAATCACGCATGTTCGTTGCGCTCGGGGGCGCAACGAACATGCTATCAGTGGTCGTTCATGTTGAAGGCGTTCTTCATTGTGACCGTGCGCTGGTCGAGTACCGTGCCGAGCAGAGCGCGGGTCTGCGTCTGCACGCTATCGACGAGCGCCTGATTCGCGTGCTCGAGCTCGGCGATCACGGCCGGGTCGTCCATGTCGTCCAGGTTCGCCTTGCCCTCGGCGGCGAGCTTCTCAAGCGCGGCGTCGGTCTCGTGCAGCGACTGGTAGCCCTGGGCCATGGTGTTCAGGCGGTAGCCCTGAATGGCCTCGTAGCTCTCGAAGAACTGCGGGTCGGAAAGACCGGCCACCAGGCGGTTGTTCCAGTAGAGGCTGTCGGTGGTCACTTCCGTGGGCGTGTCCAGGTAGGCGGGCAGCGCCTTCACGTTCGCGTACAGGGCCACAGCCGTGTTGAACGGGCCCGACGCCGGGGCGAACCAGTGCACGCCGCGGGCAGCCGCCGGCGCGTTTTTGCGGATGCACAGGATGGAGCACTCGGAGGTGCGGTCGATGCCGACGTAGCGGTACTGGTGGCGCGTCTCTGGCGTGCCCTTGGTGCCGTAGGGATCGTACTCGGTGCCGTCGTAGGTGGTGGCGAGCAGGTCCTTCACATCCGATGCCGACAGCTTCTTGTCGGGTCGCATGGCCCAGGGGATGTTGAGACTCTCGGGGCCGAATTCGGGCGCGGGCCCGGCAAAGCGCGGGTCGGAGGGCGTCAGGCGACGGCACAGGTACCACTTGCGCGGGGCGTTGTAGAGCTGGTCGAGCCAGGTGTAGGTGGAAAACGCGATGCGGGCGTTGAAGTAGCGCGGCAGCCCCTCGACGGTCTCGCCGGCATCCTCCTCGTGGGCGGGCATATCCATGAGCAGGTCGTTCTCGCGGATCCACTGGGCCAGATCGGCGCTGCACATGTAGTCGTGCTGATCGCCCAGCGCGTCGGCCAGGTCGAAGTGGTCGATGCCCTGGCGGTTGGGCTGCACCACGTAGCAGTCGTCGGGCACGCGCCGCGCGATCCAATGGTGGCCGCCGATGTTCTCCCAGTACCAGACCTCGTCCGCATCGCCGAAGGCCACGCCGTTGGTCTCGTAGGTGCCGTACTTCTCGACGAGCATGCCGAGGCGCGCAATGCCTTCACGGGCGCTTTTGATGTAGGGCAGCGTGATGGTGGGCAGGTTCTCCTCGCCGATGCCGCCGGGCACCTCGGGCTTGTAGTTGGCATCGCCGGGCTTTCCAACAGCGGGCTGGTAGGTGACAAGCGGGTCGGCGCCGAGCACGCGGGCGTTGGCCGAGATGGTCTCGGTGGCCGACATGGATACGTTCGCCGCGTTGATGCCGGTTTCGGCCCACACGCCGTTGGTCGGATCGGCATTGGGCGTGCAGGTGTAGCGCAGGGGGTTGTCGGGCAGCTCGATGGTCAGGTGGCTGGCTACTCCCGTGTAGGTGCGCGGCTGGTCTTCCGGCATGACCACGATCATCTTCTTCGGATCGAACGAGAAGTCCTCGCCGTCCTCGTTGCGGGCGACGATGGTGGAGCCGTCGTTGGGCGCGGCGGCCCACGAGAAGCGTTGTGCAAGCCATGGTGTCTCCTTGGTTGAGGGAATGGTTCCTGGCTCCATGGTGGCCCTGCGGAACGGCCGCCCGCAGCTCGCGGGCAACTTGTTCGAAGACCGTTGCCAGATGGCTGCGCCGCTGAAAGCCAGATGACCGTACTGGTGGCAACCGGACGATGCGGGACGCTAGATGCGCTCGGCGTCGGGAACGAAGGGGATGGGGTCGGGATGGCTCTCCTTGTCGTCCAGGTACTTCAGGCTGTGGGTGTTGAGGGCCCACACGGTGATGAGCATCCAGCAGCCAGCGAGGGCCAGGGCGGCCACGGACACCCCGGCGCCCTCTACGACGAGCGAGGTGGCGAACACGGCCACAGGTGCGGCGGCCAGGGTGAGCGAATTCTGCGTCCCCAGGGCGCTTCCGCGGTTTTCGGCGGGAATGCGGTCGAAGATGAAGAAGCCGAGCAGGGCCGAGATAGGGCCGGCCGAAAGGCCCAGCATGAGCGCGCTTGCGATGAGCAGCGGGAACGGGGGCAGAAGACCCAGGCCCAAAATACCCAAGGCCATGCCGGTGAGCGACAGGATGTACCAGGTGCGGCGGCGCAGCTTGTGGGCGAGCGCCGCGTAGCCGAACGAGCTTGCGAGCATGCCGGCGGACATGGCCGACAGCACGTAGCCGAGCAACTCGGGGCTGTTCGCGGCGGTGAAGTGCACCGGCAGGACGAGGCCCTGGAGAGAACCCATCACCATGACCACGCCGAAGCTGATGAGCATGGACGAGCGCAGAAGCGTGTCGCTCGCGAACAGCACGCGCACCCCGTCGCGCAGGGCGCGCCATGCGCCGGACAAAAGGCCGCGCTGTGGCTGCGTGCCCGCAGTGCCGATGCGCGTGGCGGTCGGGCTGGCGGCGGGAGTTGCCGCGCCGCAGACGGCGCCGAGGGAGCGGGGCAGCGTGAGGGTGAGAAGCGCCGCGGAAAGCGACATGGCGGCCGTGAACCACAGGGCGTTCACGCTTCCCACCGCGCCCATGAGGAAGGCGGCCAGGGCCGGGCCGACAATGACCACGAGGGAATCGAGGGACTGGGTGAGGCCCATGAACTTCTGCAGGCTGCGCCCGTCGCGCTCGCAGACGGCCGGCACGAGGGAGTCACGGGCGGTCATGCCAGGGATGTCGCCGATGGCGCCCAAAAGGCCGAGGGCCACGAACCAGCCGAAGGACAGGCCCCACACCATATCGACCACGGGGAGCAGGGCCACGCTGGCCGCCGAGAGGATGTCGGAGACGATGGAGACGTTGCGGCGGTTGAAGCGGTCGGTGAGCGCTCCGCCGATAAGGCCGATGACGAACTGGGGCACGGCGCAGATGAGCGCTAGGGCGCCGGCGGCCAGGGCATCGCCGGTGTTGGCGAGCAGCACGAGCGGCAAGATGACGCTGGCAACGGAGTTGCCCAGAAGCGAGCAGGCGCAGGAGAGCAGGTAGCGAGGTGCGGTCTTGCGCGGCCGGTACGGCTTGCGGGGCCGGCGGAATTTCGGGGACGCGAGGGTCATGGCGGGGCCTTTCTCGAACGGCGGGTTGAGGGTTCGAGGGGCCAGTTAAAACTATGACGTTGCGTCGGGGTCAAGCGGCTCGTGGACGACTTGTGAAGGGGCGGCGGCCGCATTCTCTCTTTGCGCCCGCTCGGCCATGATCGCCTCGATGCCGTGCTCGATGCGCCCGTACACGTCCTGCTGGGCCTCGTTGTAGTCCGCGAAGGCGATCTCGTCCAGGAACTGCTCGCGGTCGGTTGGGGGCCGCAGCCAGTTGGCGGTATCGAAACAGGCGATGACGGGGGCAAGTGCCGCGAGGGAATCCTCGGCGAGGGCCGCCCGCTCCCCCTCGGGGGCGTCGGGCGTAAGAGCGCCCAGCCTGCGATCGAGCTCTTCCATGGCTTCCACGAGGCTCTCGCTTGAAATGCGCTCCACCACGCGCTCCAGCTCGCCGAGCGCCTCGTCGTCGTACAGGTGCCCGGCGACGATGGGGGCGGTGCGGTCGGCGGCCCGCGCGTCGGCGAGGGTGTCCACGCCGGAGAGCATGCGCAGGATGCGGGCGAAGCGCACGGGCAGGTCGGGGTCGAGGTGCTCCGCGCGCAGCTCGGCGATGGTGCGCCGCTGCTCCTGCAAGTGCTCGATCTCCAAGGCCAGCTCGCGGTCGAGCTCGTCCAAGGCACTCGCGGATGTCGCGTTCCCCTCGACATCCATCTCATCCAGAACATCTCCGATGCGCGAGAGGGGAAAGCCCAAACCGGCCAGGCGCTTGATGCGCAGCACGCGGGCCACGTCGGCAGGGGAGTAGTCGCGGTACCCGTTGGCCTGCCGTGGCGGCTCGGACAGAAGCCCCAGCTGGTGGTAGTGCCGCAGCGTGCGCACGGTCACGCCCGCCAATTTCGCCGCTTCGTTGCTGCGCACCGATTTCCCCCTTGCGATTGTTCTCGTTTCATCGGACGCCTCCATTGTGATGGCTTTTCGAGCGGGTGGCCTTGGAAAGGAGGAACGGCGCTCTGGGAGAGGAAAATAGCTCGGCTTCATAGGCAAGTTGGCAAAACTCACTCTTGGCAAGAACATCTGTTCCCTTATAATGAACGAAAACAAATGTTCTAAAGGCTGGGTATATCCCTAACTTCTGTGCTCGAAGGACAGCCGTCCGATGTAAAGGAGGCTGTCATGGGCCGTTTTCTCTCACATTTTCTCAGACGGTTTCAGCGAGGCAACGCTTGTTGATGGTTGTTGCCGAGCCGCTCGCCCTGCAGTATAATTTCGTTTAACGAAAGTAGGTAGCTGCACTGCTGATATACCATGCTTTCACGCCGCCTACAAAAAGTGTTCTCCGGGAACTCGGACTTGCAAGGAGGCAGTAATGTCCAAAAAGGATTTTGAGAACATGTCCCAAAAGGAAATCGAAGACTATTTTGGTGTTACCCAGGAACAGATCGAGGAATGGGACGACATGCTTGTGCGGGGGGAGATCCCGGGTGTGTCGGTCGGCGAAGTCGTTGTCGGGCGCCCCCTCAAGTTTGGGGAGCATTTGAGGCTCGTGGGCTTTAAGGAGACCGAGCAGAAGATCGAGCGCATGGATAAGCGGGCGGATAGCTTAGGCATGAAGCGCTCCGACTATTTGCGATGGCTTGTCGACAAAGACCTCGCCGCTGCCGATGTCGCCTAAGCTTTCGCGTGCGTGAAAGGGGAATGGGAATGGACGATAGCGAGCGCCTCGCGCGGTTCTCCGAGCCGGTGCGCGCGTGGTTCGCTGATGCCTTTGGGGCGCCCACGGCGGTGCAGGGCGAGGCGTGGGAGGCTATCGCGCGGGGCGAGAACGCGCTCGTGATAGCGCCGACGGGCTCGGGCAAGACGCTGGCGGCGTTCCTGTGGGCGATCGACGCGCTCATGGGCGAGAAGGCTCGGGTCGCTGAAACAGGCGAGAAGTGGGTTCGCGGCGTGCGCGTGCTGTACGTATCGCCCCTGAAGGCTCTCGGCGCCGATGTGGACCGCAACTTGCAGGGGCCGCTTTCGGCCATCTCCGAGCTGGCGGCCGTCGAGAGCGCGCGCCGTGGCGCGAAAGCCCCCGAAATCCGCACGGCCATGCGCACCGGCGACACCCCCGCCGACGAGCGCCGCAAGATCGCCCGCAATCCGCCCGACATTCTCATCACGACGCCCGAGTCGCTGTACCTCATGCTCACCTCGGCGGCCCGAGAGGCGCTGCGCACGGTTGAGACGGTCATCGTGGACGAGGTGCACGCCCTGGCCGGCGACAAGCGCGGGGCGCACCTGTCGCTGTCTTTGGAGCGGCTAGACGATTTGCTGGAGGCTCCGGCCCAGCGCATCGGGCTGTCGGCCACGGTGCGCCCGCGCGAGGAAGTGACCCGGTTCCTTGGCGGCGCGCGGCCCGTGACGGTGGTGTCCACGGAGGCGCCCCCGAGTCTCGATCTTTCGGTGCGCGTGCCCGTGCGCGACATGACGGCCGTCCCCGCCTTCGGGGGATTTGCCGGTGCCGGGGACGGCACGCGACAGCGGGGCGCCGGTCCGCGCCGGGCACCCGTCGAGGATGCATGGAAATCTGATCGGGCGCTGCGGGCCGTCATGGCCGAGGGCGCGTCGCCTGCGCCACATCCTGACAGCCGCCTGGGCAGCTCCTCCATCTGGCCCCATATCGAGGCGGCCATTCTGGACGAGGTGCTGGCCCACAAATCCACGATTGTCTTCGTGAACTCGCGCGGTTTGTGCGAAAAGCTGACGGCACGCTTGAACGAGCTGTACGCGAAGCGCCTCGGCCTGGACGCGCCCCATTCCGAGGTGGCCGGCTTCTGGGCAGCTGCGGGTAGCGGCGATGCGACGGCTTTCGGCGACGATGCGGTGCGCGGCGTGCCCACGGGCGCCGATGCCATGCGGGGTGCGCCGGGGGCGAGCTTCCGCTCCGACATCGGCTCCACCACCAAATTGGTGACTGAGCCCGCGGTGGTCATCGCGAAGGCCCATCACGGCTCGGTCTCCAAGGAGAAGCGGATGCAGGTGGAACGGGAGCTGAAGGCAGGAGAGCTGCCCTGCGTGGTGGCCACTTCCAGCTTGGAATTGGGTATCGATATGGGCTCCATCGATTTGGTGCTGCAGGTGGCCGCGCCGCCCTCGGTGGCCAGCGGGCTGCAGCGCGTGGGACGGGCGAACCACCGGGTGGGCGGCCGCTCCCAGGGCATCATCTTCCCGCGTACCCGGGTGGAGGTCATCGATGCCGCCGTCATGGCCGAGGGCATGGAGACCGGCGCCATCGAGAGCACGCGGCTCGTGCGCAATGCGCTCGATGTGCTGGCCCAGCAGACCGTGGCCGCCGTGGCCATGGCGCCGGACGGTCTGGCGGCCGACGAGTGGCTCGCCTGCGTGCGGCGGTCGGCCTGCTATGCCGATTTGGGCCGACGCTCCTTCGAGGGAGTGCTCGACATGCTCGCCGGGCGCTACGGCTCGGGCGAGGTGGCCGAGTTCGCGCCGCGCATCCTGTGGGATCGCGAGACGGGGCTGCTCACGCCGCGCCCCGGCTCCCAGCGCCTGGCCGTAACGGCGGCGGGTACCATTCCCGATCGCGGCATGTTCTCGGTGGTGCTGCCCGAGGGCGACGCCCGTCAGGGGCGCCGGCGTGTGGGCGAGCTGGACGAGGAGATGGTGATGGAGTCGCGTGTGGGCGACATCATCGCCCTGGGTACGAGCACCTGGCGCATCAAGGAGATCGGCGCCGACCGGGTTATCGTGGAAGCGGCCCCGGGACGCGCCGCGCGATTGCCTTTCTGGCACGGCGAGGCCATTGGTCGCCCCTACGAGACGGGCCGCGCCCGGGGGGCTCTTGTGCGGGCGCTCGACGGCGGCATTGCGCGCGCTGCCGAACGGGACGAAGCGCCGGAGGCTCGTTCGGGGGAGAATGCCATGGCTCCGGCGCTGCGCGATCGCCTGACGGCCGACGGGCTGGACGAGGACGCCCGGCGCAACTTGGCGGCTCTCATAGAGGCGCAGCGCGCCTGTACCGGGGCGGTGCCCACGGATCGGCGGCTCGTGGTGGAGGCATGCCCCGATGAAACGGGCGATATGCGCGTCATTCTGCATTCTCCCTTCGGGCGCCGCGTGCACGAGCCCTGGGCGCTGGCCGTGGCCCATCGCGTTACCACTACGCTGGGCTTCGATCCGCAGGCGGTGGCTTCCGACGACGGTATCGTGCTGCGCGTGCCCGCCGCCGAGGACGCCCTACCGGGAAGCGATCTGTTCCGCTTCGATTCCGACGAGCTGGAATCCATCGTGCGTGAGCGCGTGGGGTTCACGGCCCTGTTCGCCGCCCGTTTCCGCGAATGCGCGGCCCGGGCTCTGCTCATGGCGCCGACGGCCCCGGGCAAGCGGGCGCCGCTCTGGCAGCAGCGTCTCAAGGGCGGACAGCTTTTGGAGGCGGCCCGGCGCGAGGAGGATTTCCCCATCGTTCTGGAAGCTCTGCGCGAGTGTCTGCAGGACGTGTTCGATCTGCCAGCCCTGCGCGAGGTGATGGACGGTCTTGACTCGGGTTCCATCAAGATGAGCGAAGTTCGCACGGCCGCGCCGTCGCCCTTCGCGGCGCCGCTCGTGTTCGGGTATCTGGGCGAGCACCTTTACGAGGGCGATCTACCCCATGCCGAGCGCCAGGCGTCGCTCCTGTCTGTGGATCCGGCGCTTCTGGGCGAGCTTCTGGGCACCGGTGCTGTGGAAGATATGCTGGATGCGGAGGTGGTGGCGCGCACCGTGGCCGAGCTGCAGCGGACGGCCGCGGGCTGGAAGGCGCGGGGCGCGGAAGGCGTGGCCGACCTTCTGCGGGAGTTGGGGCCGCTCACGGTGGAGGAGGTCGCTGCGCGTACTGAGAACGGCGAGGCGGGCGCTCTTTCCGCGGGCGCTGATGCGGCTGCTCTTCTTGCTAATTTGGAAGCGGACCGTCGGGCTTTCCCCGCCGTCATCGGCGGTGCGGAAAGATGGGTCGCCGCCGATGACGGCCCGCGTTTGAGCGCGGTGCTCGGCATTGCGGTTCCCTCCTGGGCTCAGAGGGAGGGAAAGCTGTCCCGCCCCCTGGATGGCCTCGCGGCCCGCTTCGCCCGCACCCACGGGCCTTTCGACAGCGAAGAGGCCGCTTTTAGCCTGGGGGTCGGCGTGGCGCTTGCGGCGGAGTCATTGGAGCGGTTGGCCGCCGAGGGGCGTCTCGTGCGCCTCGGGCCCGACCGCTGGGCGGACGGCACCGTGCTCGCCCGCTTGCGCAGCCGGTCCCTCGCCCGGGCCCGCGAGGCGGTGCGCCCCGTTCCCGCCGACGCCTATGTGCGCTTCCTGCTGGATCGCCAGGACGTCGCGCGCACCGGTGAGCCGACGCTTGCGGGCATCGACGGCGTAGCCCAGGTCATCGCGCAGTTCGAGGGCGCGGCCCTTCCCATGGAGCAGTGGGAGAGAGACGTGCTGCCGGCCCGCGTGCCCGACTATCGGCCTGCCATGCTGGACGAGCTCATCGCCGCAGGCGAAGTGCTGTGGGCGGCGTCGATAGCGGGGGAGGCGCACCTCGTCTCGTTCTTCCCGACGGACTCGCCCCTGGCGCCAGTGTCCCTGGACGCCCAGGCGGGCGTGGCGGAAGTCGCTGTAGCCGAGCCGGGCCAAGATGACGCAGGCGCCCTGGAAGACCCTCCGCTGGATGTCATCGTGCGCCACGTGCTGGCAGCCCAAGGGCCGCTTCCATTTCGCGCCTTGGCGGATGGCGCCGCGCGGCTCACCGGGCCCGTGGCGCCGACGAATCGCGAGGTGGCCGAGGCGCTGCAGCGGCTCGTGTGGCAGGGGAAGGCGACCAGCGACGGTCTGGGCTTTCCCCGCGCCGGAGGGCTGGCCGCAGCGGCATCGGCGTCCGCGGCCAGCGGCCAGACGCCCTCGCCCTCGCGGCGGCGGGCGAGCAGCCGGCGGGGCCGGTCTCTTCGCAGCGAGGCCCGCATGGCGGCCCGTGCGGCCGTGGTGGGTCGCCAGGTTGCGGCGACCGCCTTCGACGCCGCCCTCGCCGGGCGCTGGTCGGCCCTGGCGCCGAGCGGCCAGAGTTCCACGGTGCAAGCGGTGTCTCTGGTGGAATCGCTGCTCGACCGCTACGGGGTTGTGACGCGCGACATCGCGCTGGCGGCAGGTGTGCCCGGCGGGCTTACGACGCTGTACCCGGTGCTCAAGGCCATGGAGGACGCGGGCGATCTGGCGCGCGGCATGTTCGTGGAGGACATGGGGCCGGCCCAGTTTGCCCAGCGCGAGACCGTGGAGGCCCTGCGCGCCTTCGCCCAGCCTGCGGATGCGTCAGCGCCCGTCTCCCTCGTCGCGCTTCCCGCCGACGACCCCGCGTGCCTCTTCGGCGCCGGCATTTCCTGGCCCGACGTGGCGTGGGGTGCGGCGGGCGACGCCCCTGCGGTCGATTCCGCCGTCGTGGCCGCGCGGCCGTCCCGCCGCGAGGGGGCGATGGTGGTCATCGCCGACGGTGTGCCGGTGCTCTGGGCCGCGCCGCGTCTGAAATCGCTGCTGGCGTTTTCAGGCGACGAAAAACTGCTGGAGGCGGCCGTCGCCGCCCTGGTCGCCTCGGTGCGCGCCGCCCTCAAGCGCGAGGGCGCCTCTGCCGCGCGACGCAAGATCGTTGTCGAGCACTTCAACGGCCGCGATGTTCTGGCCACTCCGGCCGCTTCGTGGCTTCAGGGCGCCGGCCTCGTGCGCCTCCCCGACGGCCTGCGCCTCTATACGAGCCCGTTCTAGAGCGGCCTCGTCGAAAAAAGAAGGGCCGCTGCGCCTCTCTCCGACGCGGCGGCCCTGCGATTCCGGCCGCGGTCCCCCTGATGATACGCGGCCGCTCCGAGTTAGCACAAGGTAAAGAAAGCGGGCGGCGGCCAGAAAGGAGAACCGCCGCCCCTCGAGTTCCCGGCGCGCTGCGCCAGGTTCCCGCATAGCCCTTGGTGAAGGCGGAGCGGCCTGGCCTCAATGGCCCCAGAAGACCAAGCCGTGGGAGTCCGCCTCCAAGAGGAACGATGTCCACTATAGGGAGCGCGGCCGTCGGGCGCCATCGCCGCTTATGGGTAAGGGCATCGCACTTTTTGGGTATTGTGGAAAACGCAGTCGGAAACAGATGCGTCCGGCTGCATTATCACAGGTCGGCCACGAGTTCCCGGATCGACGGGCGCTATCCCGCGGCGATGCTAGAATCGGCGTTTGGAAGGGAGCGCGCCGGCTCGGTGCGCTGTGTCGCACGATCGCCCGGCGATGTGCGGACATCTCGTCTAGGTGCCGGAGCGAAGAAAGGAGGCGGAAAGGCCATGGAGGGTTTCGCGTTGCGCGATGCCGGCGACGATGGACGCGCCCCGCTCGCCCTGCGCCCTATTCATCTCGCTCTCGTTGCTTTTGTGGCCACGCTGCCCGCCCATGCACCGACTATCGGGGCGTTCGCCGAGGCCCCTCAGTTCGAGGCAATCGCCGACACGTTTCTGTTCGCGCTGCTTCTCGCCGCCGTCACCTCGTCGGTCGTGGTGCTCCTGCGCGGCTTGCAGCGCCCGCGCAAAGTGTTCGCACGCGCCCGGGTCACTGCCATCGCGGCCGCAGCCTACCTGCTCGGCACGATGGGCGCCGTGGGCCTTCTGTTCGCCCCGATGCCGCTGCCGGCGGCGGCCGTAGGCGCGGGGCTTTTGGCGGGGGCGGCGCTGCCCCTGCTGGTGGCGGAATGGGCCCGAGCCGTGGCCGTCCCCATCGACCAGGCCCTCGTCCTGTGCGCTTTCGTCGTGCTGACGGCCTCCTTTGTCGGCTGGATTCTCGCGCTGCTGCCGCCCTCGGCGCTCGTCCCCGTGTTCTGCCTGCTGCTCGTGGCGGGAGTCGTCGTGCCGCCGGTGGCCGCCCACATGGGCGACCCTGCGCTTCCTCTCGCCCGTCCCGCCGACACGATGCGCCGCCTCGTGTCGGTGACCTGGCTGCCCCTTCTGGGGTTCGCCGTGTACGCGTTCATGACCGACGTGATGGCCCATAGCGCTTTCGGCGTCGTGCAGGCGTCGTTTCTCGGGGGAGCGGTTGCGGCGCTCGTGATGTTCGGCGTCTGCTTTTTGTGGGGGCGCACGCCCCTGCTGCCCTGGTCCTACCGCATCCTCGTGCCCCTTATGGCGGCGGCGTTCGTAGTGCTGGGCGCGTTTCCCGCAGGCACGTTCCCGCGGGATGCCTCGGTGGTGGCCCTCTACGTGTTCTACATCGTCCTCGCCCTGCTGGGGTGCGCGGTGCTGCTCGCCGTGGTGCGCAACCGCGAATTGCCGGCGAACGTGGCGTCGGGCTTCGCCTGCGGCGTGGCCGCGGCTGCGGCGCTTTTGGGGCAGATCCTCTCCCAGGTGCTTACGGTGACCGACGACTTCGCCCCGTGGCTCGCGGTGCTCACCGGCGCGTTCGTGGCGGTGCTCCTGGTGTTTCTCGGCCGCACGTCGTGGAACGAGCTGGTGGCGCCCCGCGAGTCGGCCGCCGCGGAGGAGCCGGCCCTGGCCGCAAGATCGGGCACCGGCGACGCCCCTGGCGGGGGTGCCGTCGGCGCGGCGCACGGAGAAGAGTTCGAAGGCGCAGGCGCCCCCGACGGTTCCGAGCCCCCCGTCCGTCCGAACGCGTCCGGCGATGCTTTCGAGCTGGCCGAGCCGAGCATGCAGAACACCCTGGAGGCCCGCTGCGCCGAGGTGGCCGCGGCCCGCGGCCTCTCTCCCCGCGAGGCCGAGGTGCTCGTGTTTCTGGCCCGCGGCTTCACGCCGGCCTACATCGCGAAGTCCCTCGTGCTCTCCGTCTCGACGGTGCGCACCCACGTCCGCAACATCTACCGCAAGCTCGACGTCAACAAGCGCGAGGAGCTCATCCACCTCATCGACGAGGGGTAGGGCTTCGCCCCTCGTGCGGTGGTCGTTGCTTTGCGTCATTGGCATGCCTTCGGAAAGCCTCGAGAGTCTCATCGTGTACAATGCTCCTTATGGTTGATACGGGGATTAAAGAGAACGTGCTGGAATCCATTCGCGCCGTCGCGCGCCGGTGCGGTGTGTCCCGCGTCGTGCTGTTCGGCTCGCGGGCGCGTGGGGAGCACCGGCCCAAGAGCGATGTCGATCTGGCGGTGTTCGGCGGCGATCAGGTGCGCTTCGCCCTCGATGTTGAAGAGGAGGCGCCGACCCTGCTCTCCTTCGATTTCGTGAACATGGATGACCCGGTTTCCCAGGAGCTGAAGGCCCGCGTGGCCCAGGAGGGCGTGGTGCTCTATGAAGAAGTACGATAACTACGCGGCGCAGCTGGCGGTGCTCGAGCGCGCGAAGGACGAGGATCTCTCCAACGAGTTCGTCATGAGCGGCGTCACGAACAAGTTCGCGCTCCAGTTCGAGTTGGCGTGGAAGCTGCTGAAGGAGACGCTGGCCTACGAGGGCGTTGCCGCTGCGGCATCGGGCTCGCCCCGCGAGATTCTCAAGGCCGCTTTTGCCACCTACGATTTCATCGACGGCGATCTGTGGCTCGAAATGCTGAAGACCCGCAACGACCTCTCGCATATCTACGATGGGGACGCCGCCCGCGCCATGGTCGACCGCATCGTCGAGGCGTATATTCCGGAGTTCAGGGCTCTGAAAGCCGGTTTGGACGAACTCTATGAGGGAGTGCTTTTCGGGGTGCAGGACGAGTAGCGCGCTCCTGTGCGCCGAGCTTATTTAGCTCAAGTTGCAAAATGCGGCATTTCACAAAGCCCATTTTTAACAAAATGCAGCAATTCAAAATGTCGATAATCAACAAAATTCACAATTGAGGCGAGCGGCCAAGTGGTGGAGCTGCTCTATCAAGCCTCTTCAACAATGTCCTCGTATTTGGCGTAGAGGTCGGGGAAGGTGCGGCGCAGGCTCACGGGCTTGAAGGTGTCGCGCTCGACGACGCATACGGTGACGAGCGCATCCACGAGCGGCGTCGCGCCCTCGCGCAGCTGGGGCTCGCGACGGCCGAGTGCCGCCGCGCCTTCTGCGTTCGGATCGCCGGCGATCCCGTCGGCCGCCTCGCCTTCCAGAACATCCTCCGCACGGTAGACCTGCTGGCGGTAGACCGTGCGCATCGGCAGGTTCTGGGCGATGGACGTGCGCACGACGCCCGCCTCGCCGTAGCGCAGCGGCGCCTTGTAGTGGATCTCGATGTCGTGGATGGGGCTCATGTAGCCGGCTCCCTCGATGCGCTCCGCATAGGAGAAGTCCAGCGCGTCCAGGAAGTCGATGCGGGCGTCCTCGAAGTACAGCAGGTAGTTCGCGTGGTAGACCACCCCCATCATGTCCGTCTCGCCGTACCGTACCTTGATGGGGGTGTGCACATGCATCTCTTCGCTCGCTTTCGCCGTCTCGCTCGGGTTCCGTCGATCATTATAGTGAAGGCGGCGCGGCAGGACGTCATTTTGTGCAAAATGGCATGGTTCTCGTAGTTTTAGCTGTGGCGTTATGAGAGGCAGAAAATTGCGACCTGGGAAGATGCCCATGACGAGACAGCTGTCGAATCAACGGACTACGAGAAGTAGGCTATTTTGCACATTTTGGGCTTTTGCCGAATTAGTCCAAATGGAACAGCACGGGCAGGTCGACGGAGACGGGCGAGTTGTCCGGGTTGGTTTCCATGATGTCGGCCATGAAGTCCCACCACTTCCGGTTGACGGCGGTGTCGGCGCCGGCGGCCCACCGCTCGGGATCGTCGATCTCGATGTAGCCGAACAGCGTCAGCGTGTCGGGGTCCAGCGCGATGGTGTAGTTGCGGCCGCCGTGCTCGTGGATCATGTCGATCATCTCGGGCCACAGCTCGTTGTGCCGCCGCTCGTACTCCTCTTCCATGCCGGGATACAGCTTCATCTTGAACGTCTTGATCATCGTTTGCTCCTTGGGCGAAGGTAGGTGGACCCGCGTGCTGCGGGCACTTTCTGGTGGCTATGCTAGCGCGTTGCTCCGGGAAAAAGCGCGTCCCCGTGGCGCTTGCGACGAAACTGACAAAGTGCAGATCGTGCGCATGGGGGCGATTGCGTGGAGTCGGAAAGCCGGCTCAGAGCGCTTCCGTGTCGTGGCTGGCCTGGAAGAAGACCACCACGCCGATGATGCGCACTCGGCGCTTGTCCAGGATGAGGTCGGGCGAGGGTGCATCGTAGGACCATGAGGAAAGCACGACGGTGTTGTTGCCCGCCGTGTAACGGCGCACGACGATAGTGGCGTTGTCCACCAGAGCCACGACGGTGCACCCGTTGTAGGGCCGGGCCCGCTGGTCGACGAGTAGGAGACTGCCGACGGGGTAGAGGCGCGTCATCTCTCGATAGTCCATGCGCACGAAGATGCTGGCCACGTGACGGGCCGCCACGTCGGACGGCGCGCAGGCGTAGCCGGTATGGCGCAGCGTCGTGCCGTTGCCCGAGCGATCCGTCTTGTACACGGGAAGGATCGCATCTCCCGCCCCCTCAGCGGCACCCGTGCCGTCGTTTCGCGTCTCCGGGCCCGGCCAGTTGTCTGCGGTCGGGGCGCTCGGCGCCGTGCCTAGCCCGCGTTCCTCGCTCATGATGTCGTCAGCGCAGACGGCGAAGTCGGCGATCATCTTGTCCAGATGGGTGCGCCGGGGGAAGGTGCGGCCGCTTTCCCAACGGCCCACCGTCTCCTTGGTGACGCCGAGCCTGCCTGCGAAGGCGGTCTGCGACAGTCCCTCCCGCTCGCGCAGGCGCCGTATGTTCTCGCCGATGCTCACAACGCTAGAGATCCTCGCGCACGAGGGGCAAACACAGGCTGTTGGGACCGCCGAACCCGACCGTCATCTCCTGGATAGATACTGGGTGCACGGTCATGCCCGCATTGACGAGCGCCTCGTTGGCGGCGAGATTCTCCGCGCACACGCAGAGGTTGCCGGGCGCAAGGGGCAGGATGCCCGCTGCTCCGTTGCCGTACTCGAAGGCCATAGGGCCGCCGCCGTCGCCGAAGTCGATGAGCCGCACCGGGCCGCCTCCCGTGGCCGCCCCCAGGATACGAGCGAGGCCCTCGCTACAGGGCTCGATGCGCACGCCGCCCCGCCGCCGGGCCCGCCGCAGGCGGTAGACGCGGGGCTCGCGGGTCAGGAGGGGATCCACCACAAAGGTGTCCCCGTCGATGGGAGAGAGGTAGGCGTCCAGATGCAGGCGGTTGCCGCTCTGGGGCACTTCGATCACGTACACATCGGTGACAGACGACCCGTCGCCCCACAGCAGCCCCTGACTCAGACGGTCGATGGCCAGGCTCTCCGTGCGACTCGAGAGCCCGATGGCCACGGCGTGCCCGCTCAAGTTGACGATATCTCCGCCTTCCAGGTGGAAAGAGCTGTCGTGGCCGAACCATTGGGGCGTGTCCGCGAAGCACGGGTGATGCTCCGCGACGGTCTGGAGCAGGTCTACCTCGCGGTTGCGGTCGTGCCAGTACATATGGTTGAGACTGATGCCGCCGCCGATCACGCTTAAGGGATCGCGCGTGAAAAACGCCGTGTTCAGCGGGCTCGAGAGGAAGGTATCGGGATCGAAAGCGCTGTCGGTGAGGGCGGCTAGCGGAAAGCGGTCGGAGGCGTCGAGGTCGGTGTCGCCGTAGCGTATGCCGTTGAAGAGGCGGGTGACGAACTGCTCGGCGTCGGCGGCCTCGGACATGTACCGGGTCGCCGCCTCGGTCAGCTCGGAGCCCTCGATGCGGCAGTTGGCCAGGAAGCGCTCGAGCAGCTCGTCTTTGGCCTCAGGCGCGAAGGCGAGGGTCTCCTCGATCAGCTCAGTCAGCTCGACAACCTCGGCGCCCTCGGCGCGAAGGATCGCCGTGAGGGCATCGTGCTCGTCCTGGGCCCGTGCCAGATCGAAGTCGCTGCTCGTGGGCCGCAAGGGGAAGGCCAGAGCAAATTCCCCGTGAGGGAAGCGCCGCGTCTCTGGGCCCGGCCGGTGGACGAGCACTCGCTTGAGGCGGCCCACTTCGTTGTTCACTCGCACGGTATCCATGGCTGTTTCGCTCCGTTTCTTCTCTCGTTGTCCTTCCAAAGCATAGGGAATTTTCGAGCCTGAGAAAAGGCACTGAGGAAAGAAGGTGACTTTTAACGTCACCTTCTACCGCTCAGGCGACGGGAAAGGTCACTGCGGGTGCCGCTTCTCCGAGCTGCGTTCCCGCTTGCGATGCGACGGCCGGACGGGAGGTGTCGTCCCGCGATGATGGCCTCGCGAATCCCGCACGCAGCGAGTGAGAAAGGAGAGGTGCAATGAGGGAAAAGGCAAAGCGCACGTTCCAGGTGCCGCATACCTACACGATCATCTTTATCTTGATGATCATCGTGGCGGTCATGACGTGGGTTGTTCCGTCGGGAACGTTCGCGACGACGGAGATCGACGGGCGCGAGGTGACGGTGGCGGGTACCTACGAGCAGATGGACAAGACGTTCGTCGATGGCGAGACGGGCAAGCAGGTCGATCTGCGCCAGGGTCCCGGAGCGGTGCTGGAGGCGCCCATCGCGGGCATCATGGCCGCGGCCGAGGTGGTGGCCTTCGTGTTCATCGTCGGTGGCGCGTTCCAGATCATCACGGCTACCGGCGCCATCGACGCCGGCATGCGCCGGGTAGTGAGGAGGTTCAAGAGCAAGGACATTCTGGTTATCCCTATCGCCATGCTCCTGTTCGCCCTCGGCGGCTCCACCTTCGGCATGGCCGAGGAGACCCTGCCGTTCTTCGCCATATTCCTGCCCATCATGATCGCCATGGGCTTCGATTCGCTCACGGCGTTCATGATCGTGTTCATCGGCGCGAAGGCAGGCTACATCGCCTCGACGGTAAACCCCTTCAGCGTGCTCATCGCCCAGGGCGTCATCGGCATCACGGGCAACCCGCAGCTGTGGCTGCGCGCCATCATGTTCGTGGTGATCGTGGGTCTGTCCATCGGGTGGGTGGTGCTCTATGCCCGCAAGGTGCGCAAGAATCCCGAGTTGTCGCTCACCTTCCACGATGACAAGCAGAAGCGCCTCGATATGGGCGCGGTGGACGACGATGTGCCGTTCACGACCGCCCAGAAGTGGATCCTCGTGGTGTTTCTCGCGGGCATGGCCCTCATCGTGTGGGGGCTCGTGTCCCAGGGCTGGTACATGAGCGAGCTGTCGGCGGTGTTTCTGGCCATGGGCCTTCTGGCCGGCATTATCGCGCGGTTCTCGCAGCAGAAGATTGCCCAGGAGTTCGTGGTGGGCCTGAAGGACTTCGCGTTCTCGGCCATCGTCATCGGCCTGGCCCGCGGCGTGCTCGTCATTGCCGATAACGGCATGATCATCGATACCATTCTGAACGCCATGGCCATGGGGCTCGCCGATGTGGCGCCTGCGGTGTACACCACCATTCTGTACGTGGTGGAGAACCTGCTGACCATCCTGGTGCCGAGCTCTTCCAGCCTGGCGGCGCTCACCATGCCCATCTTCGGGCCCCTGACCGAGTTGGTGGGACTGAATCCCGAGGGTGCTGTCACGGCCCTGTGCCTGGCCGAGCCCATGATGACTATCATCGCGCCCACGAGTGCCATCCTTGTCGCGGGTCTGGCCGTGTGCAAGATCAGCCTAGAACAGTGGTGGAAGACCTGCTGGAAGTGGTGGCTGCTCATGAGCGCGGTCTGCATCGGCTTCACGGCGATATCGGCCATGCTGCCCGTCGCTTAGCTTATACTGAACGAGAAAGGAGAGGTCATGGCGAAAAAACCCATTCACGTGACCAGCGAGATCGGCGATTTGCAGCGCGTGGTGCTGCATCGTCCCGGGCGCGAGCTCGCGAACATGAAGGCCGCGGAGTTCGAGAAGTGCTGGATCCACGACGCCTTCTACCTGGAGTACGCCCAAAAGGAGCACGACGCCTTCGCGAACATTCTGCGCGAGGCCGGCTCCGAGGTGCTCTACATGGAGGAGCTTCTGGCCGAGGCCATGGACGCGAACCCGGTCGCTCGGGCCGCTTTCCTGGACGAATACATGGCCCAGGCTCCCATTCCCGATCCGGCGCTCGTGCCGCTCGTGCGCGAGAAGCTGGACGCCATTGAGGGCAACCGGGAGCTGGTGGCCAAGGCCCTGGCCGGCATGCGCCTGCACGAGCTCGATCTGGCGAGCGGCCCGCGTACGCTGTCGCGCTTGGAGGGCGACGGTCTCGCCCCCGACGACTTCGTGGTGTACTCCATGCCGTCGAGCTACTTCTCTCGCGACCCCATCGCCTCCATCGGCACGGGTGTGGCGCTGCACCGCATGTACTACAACCAGCGCAACCGCGAGGTGCCCTTCTACAAGACCTTCCTCACCTATCATCCCGATTTCGCGGGAACGCCGTTCTGGTACGACAACCATAGCGCGGCTCACATCGAGGGCGGAGACGTGCTCAACATCAACGAGACCACGCTGGCGGTGGGCATTTCCGAGCGCACCGAGGCGGCGGCCATCGACACGCTGGCGCACAACCTGTTCTGGGGCGAGGAGCCCTCGGCCATTGATACGGTGTACGCCATAAGGATTCCCTTCGGCTACGAGACCATGCACCTGGACACGGTGTGCACCCAGATCGACTACGACAAGTTCACGGTGTACCCGGGCATGTACGACGAGCTGCACGCCTACCGCCTGCGCAAGGGCGACAACCCCGGAGAGATCGCCGTGGACGAGCTGGACGGCTCGCTCAAGGAGATCCTGGAGATGGCGACGGGCGTCGATGAAGTCACGCTCATCGAGTGCGGCGGGGGAGACCCGGTAGAAGCGTCTCGCGAGCAATGGAACGACGGCTCCAATACGCTGGCCATCGCACCCGGCAAGGTGTGCGTCTACGAGCGTAACGTCGTGACCAACGACGTGCTCGACCGGGCGGGCATCGAGCTGTGTGTCGTGCCCTCCGAGGAGCTCTCCCGCGGCCGCGGCGGCCCGCGCTGCATGTCCATGCCCTTCGCCCGCGCCGACATCTAGGCGCCCGCTTCGGGACGGTGCGGCCCTGGCCGGCCTCTGTGCCGGTGCTGGTCGGGGCCGTGTCGCGCCCGATTCCCGCGTCGTTACCGGCCAGGCCGCTGGCCGTTTCGGCGACTGTCCCTCACTTCCCCCACTTGAGAAAAAGGTGATCCCATGCCGCTCAATCTTTCTGGAAAGCACTTCCTAACCCTGCTCGATTTCAGTCCCGAAGAGATCCGCTACCTGCTCGATCTGTCCCGCGACTTCAAGAACATGAAGCGCGCCGGTGTGCCCCACCGCTACCTCGAGGGCAAGAACATCGTGCTCCTGTTTGAGAAGACCTCCACGCGCACCCGCTGCGCCTTCGAGGTCGGCGCCATGGACCTCGGCATGGGTGTGACCTACCTCGACCCGGGCAGCTCGCAGATGGGCAAGAAGGAATCCATCGAGGACACCGCCCGCGTGCTCGGTCGCATGTACGACGGCATCGAGTACCGCGGCTTCGAGCAGTCGGTGGTGGAGGATTTGGCCGCCAATGCGGGCGTGCCGGTGTGGAACGGTCTCACGGCCCAGTTCCACCCCACCCAGGCGCTTGCCGATGTCCTCACCATGCAGGAGGAGTTCGGCCCCGACTTGCGCGGCCGCAAGCTGGCGTTCTTCGGCCAGGTGGGCAACACCGCCTCGTCGCTGCTCGTCATCTGCGCCAAGCTCGGCATCGATTTTGTGCAGGTGGGGCCCCAGGCCGACGTGCCCGGGAACCGCACCTATCGTCCGGAGCTGTGGGAGGCCTGCCAGAAGCTCGCGGCCATAAGCGGGGCGACGCTCTCGGTGACCGATGACATCGACGAGGGCATCCGCGGCGTGGATGCGGTGTACACCGACGTGTGGGTCGGCATGGGCCAGCCCGCCGATCTGTGGCGCGATCGCATTGCGCTGCTCGAGCCCTACCGCGTGACCGAGGCCGTGATGGCCAAGGCGAACCCGGATGCCATCTTCATGCACTGCCTGCCCTCGTTCCACGACACGAACACCACCATCGGCGCCGAGATCGCTGAGCAGTTCGGCGTGACCGAGATGGAGGTGGAGGACGTCGTGTTCGAGTCGGACGCCTCCCGCGTGTTCCAAGAGGCCGAGAATCGCATGCACACCATCAAGGCCGTCATGTACGCTACGCTGAGGTAGCGGTCTTTCGACGGCGAACTTTCCTGCGGTGCGGCGGCCTTAACCATGCCGCACCGTTTTCCGTGACGCCGCCCGTCGATCCCCTTGCAGTCGGCGGGCGGTCGGCACATCTGGTCTAATATGGGAGCGGTGTCTACAAGAGGGCGACCATGTAGACGGGGAGGTATGTTACGGGGCCTTCTTGCTCCAGATTCCCCCTATGCAGCACTATCGCCCCTTCCAGTTTGTAGTTCTTTACGCCGAGCAACGCATCGAGCGCCGCGTGGCGCTTCGAGCTCTTGCCCGACTTGACCTCGATGGGCACAACGTGTGGGGCGCCGGCTGCGTCGATCATGAAATCGACCTCTCCGACCCCTCGCTTGTTGAAGTAGTAAAGCCGTTCATGGCCGTGAGCGCGCAGCTCTTGAGCGACGGCGTTTTCGAACACGGCGCCCAGGTTCATATCCTCCGAGCGAGCCAGCAGCTGCTCGACCGCAGTCGATGGGAAGGTGGCAAACAGCAGCCCAACGTCCGACTGATAGAGCTTGAAGTAGCTTCGTTCCTCCGAGAGCCCCAGGGGGAACGCCGCCTCAGTGGCTCGATGTACGGGAATCACGACGCCGGCGTCGGCAAGCCAATCGAAATCGGAGGCGATTCTGGAGAACCGCTTGCCGTCGGTGGCGTCGCTGATGATAAAGCGCTTGCTCTCCTTGTTTAGCTGCGACGGCACCGCGTCGAATATGGTCTTGATCTGGCGGGCGCGCACGCGATCCTTCACGTAGCGCGTAATGTCGGCACGATATGTGTCGAGGATGCCCCGCTGCCGGGCGCGCATGAGCTGGGTATCGTGGGTGTCTGCGAATACCTGCACGGCCTCGGGCATGCCCCCGATGAGGACGTAGCGCAGCCAAAGGTCGAGGAACATCTTATGCAAGAAGTCCGGCACGGGCTCTCTTGCAGCAAAGCACTCCTTTACGGCATCCCAGAGCGTTGGGTCGGTTCCCTGGGACCAGCAGAACTCTTCGAAGTCGAGCGGGAACATCTCCTCGATGTCGATGGTCCCGACGGGCAGGGATCGAAAGTCGTAGGCCTCGACGCCGAGCATCGAGCCAGAGTAGATGACGTCGAAACGGTCGTCCTCGGCCAGATAGCGCATCCAGGTAATGGCGTCGGCGCACCGTTGAACCTCGTCGAAGAACAGCAGAGTGCTCTCGGGGGCGAGAGGCCGTTCGGCAAGCGCGGTGATGCGCATGATGAGATCGCTGAGGTTCTGGGCTTCGCTGATGACTTCGACCGCTCTCGGCTGCTCGACGAAGTCGATCTTCACCATGGCTTCATAGCGTTCGCGCCCGAACGCCTCGATGCTGCTTGTTTTACCCGTCTGGCGAGCGCCAGTGATGAGAAGGCCTTGATTGGTCTTTGTCGCCTTCCAAGACTCGATCCGTTTTTCGATTTTACGCTTGAGCATATATGCCTTTCTTGCCGATATACAGGTAGTTTACGGCTTAGGTTACAAAAATGCAAAGTTGAAAAGAGGCGAAATGGCAAAAATGCAAAGTTAGAAAGCCGTGAAATGGCAAAAATGCAGAGTTCTGAAGCCGCAACGGGTGCAGCTGTCTCCAGTTTTTTGCAAAGAAAAAGTCCCCGTGCTGCGCAACGGGGACTTTGAGGTATGTGAGAGAGGCTGCTAATTCTTCAGCGAGTTCAAAGGTGCGGGCATACGGCCGCCGCGGTGGGCGAAGACGGTGCCGGCGTAGGGGTTCACGGGCATGACCGGGGCGTAGCCGAGAAGGCCCCCGAAGTCCAGCTGGTCGCCCACTTGGCAGCCGATGGCGGGGATGAGGCGCACGGCCGTGGTCTTGTTGTTGATCATGCCGATGGCGCACTCGTCGGCGATGATGCCGAAGATGGCCTCTTGGGTGGTGTCGCCCGGCACGGCGATCATATCGAGGCCCACGGAGCACACACAGGTCATGGCCTCCAGCTTCTCGATGGAAAGCGCCCCGTCCTCGGCCGCGCGGATCATGCCGGCGTCCTCGGAGACGGGAATGAAGGCGCCGGACAGGCCGCCCACGGACGACGACGCCATGACGCCGCCCTTCTTCACGGCGTCGTTGAGCATGGCGAGCGCCGCCGTGGTGCCCGGGCCTCCGCACTGGCCGACACCGATGGCCTCCAGGATTTCGGCCACGGAATCGCCTTCGGCCGGGGTGGGGGCGAGCGACAGATCCAGGATGCCCTGCTGCACGCCGAGGCGGCGCGAGGCCTCCCGGGCCATGAGCTCGCCGGCGCGGGTGATTTTGAAGGCGGTGGCCTTGATGGCCTCGGCCACGGTAGTGATGTCGGCGTCCTTGGGTAGGTCGGCGAGCACCGCGCGCACCACGCCGGGGCCCGACACGCCCACGTTCACCACCTCGTCGGCCTCGCCGGAGCCGTGGAAGGCGCCGGCCATGAACGGGTTGTCCTCCACGGCGTTGCAGAACACGACGAGCTTGCCGGCGCCGATGCACTGCTTGTTGGCCGTGAGCTCGGCGGCGCGCTTGATGATGCCGGCCATCTTGAAGGCGGCGTCCATGTTGATGCCGGCTCGCGTGCTTCCCACGTTCACGGAAGCGCAGACGCGGTCGGTGGCGGCGAGTGCCTCGGGAATGGAGTCCATGAGCTTGTGGTCGGCCCGGGTGGCGCCCTTGTGCACGAGCGCCGAGAAGCCGCCCACGAAATCGACGCCCACCTCTTTGCCGGCGCGGTCCATGGCCACGGCCACGGGCGAAAGATCGTCGGCGGTCACCGCAGCGCAGATCTCCGCGATAGGGGTGACCGAGATGCGCTTGTTCACGATGGGGATGCCGAACTCGCGCTCGAGCTGCTCGGCGGTGGGCACGAGCTTCTCGGCGGCCGAGGTCATGCGGTCGTAAACCTTCGAGGCCAGCTTGTCCACGTCGGCGTCCACGCAGCCGCGCAGATTGATGCCCAACGTGATAGTGCGGATGTCCAAGTTCTGCTTGGACACCATGGCTAGGGTCTCGGCAACTTCGGCAGGGGTGATCTGCATGACGGCTCCTCGCTCGCGACGGTCGGCAGGGCGCGAATCCGCGCCCTGGTGGTTGTTCTGGCTAAGTCTACCAAATCGCGCGCGAGACTGCCGCCGTGCGAACGCGGACGGCCCTAATCGCTGTTAGTCAAGGAAAGGAGCGCGGGTGTTTTTGGGATGAGCTAGAGCTGATTATCTCAATCACGATAATCGCGTGGAAAACTCGACAAACTATCGCGTTCGCAATAATCGCGAGAGATAGTCGTGGTATTATCGCGATCGCGATAATGTATAAGCAAAAGGACGTCTATGGCTATTCGGAACGCGAAAGACTTTGGAACAGCGATTCGCGAGCGACGCAAGCGGCTCGGATACACCCAGGGGGAGCTTGCTGAGATGTGCAACGTGGGCGTGATGTTTGTCTCTCAATTGGAGAACGGAAAGCCGACAGCCCAGCTGGATAAGGCGATTCGCGTGGCGAACATGGTTGGCCTCGATATTGCGCTTCAAGAAAGGCGGTAGCCCATGCGCATGAAGGTGTGGGGCGAGATATCGGGCGAACGCTACCTTGTCGGGACGCTGGAGACGATTCCCGGGCGCGAGGAGCAGTTCGCCTATGCCGACTCCTATCTTGAGAACGAGGCCGCGCAGCCCCTGTCCGTTCTGTTGCCTCTTCGGGAAGAGCCCTTTCCGGCTCGCCAAACCCGAGCGTTCTTCCGGAACCTCCTTCCGGAAGGGGGTGCGCTTGCCGCTGTGGCGAAAACGCTGGAGGTGAAGAGCTCGTCGTACCTCAAAGTGCTGGACGCTCTCGGCAGCGAGTGCATTGGCGCCCTTATTTTTGAAAGCGACAACGGTTCGGACGACGCCCTCTATGGCTATGATCCGCTTTCGCGGGAAGAGCTGGGCCGTGCGTTTGAGGCAGGGGCGGAGGGAGTCGCCAAGCTTCAGGAGGAGGCCAAGCTCTCATTGGCGGGTGCCCAGTCGAAGATGGGTCTGTACGTGGGTCGGTCATCTGGGTCTCTTCCGCGGTATTTTCTACCCCAGGGAACTGCTGCCTCGACGCACATCGTGAAGGCGGCGAATCGGCGGTTCGAGCAGTTGAGCGAGAACGAGTACTACTGCCTGCGTCTGGCCGAGGCTGCGGGACTTTCTGTGCCCGAGTGCTACCTCGACACCATCGGAGATCAACCGCTCTTCGTCATTGAGCGTTTCGATCGCATGGTGCTTCCTGAAGATGATCGGCGGGCTGGTGGCGGAGTGCGGCGGGTTCAGCGGCTTCACCAGGAGGATTTTTGCCAGGTGCTTGGCCTTCTGCCGGAGCGCAAGTACGAGAAGGGGGGCGTGCGCTATGCGAAGAAGGTACGGGACGCGCTTTACGAGTGCTCTTCGGATCCGGTGCGCGATATCGAGACGTTCGTGCGCCTGCTGGTGGTGAACGCCGTTCTCGGAAATTGCGACGGGCACCTCAAGAATCTCACCGTGCTTCGGGGTGCCGACTGGTCGTCGTTTGCATTGGCGCCGGTGTACGACATCGCCTCGACGGTGGTGTATGGGGGCCTCGACCGCCATATGGCCATGCGCGTTGGGTCGACCGACAAAATCGACGAAGTTGGCCGGGACGATTTTCTCGCTTTGGCGAAGGAGTTGGATATTTCGCCGCGCACGGTGAGGCGGCTCATCGGGGAGGTTTGCGAAGGCGTCGGCGGGGCGGCGTCCGACGTGCTGCACGATACGGAAGACGCTCTGGGCGCACCGCTTTCGAAGTTGCATGATATTGCGGCATTCGCCCGTGGGCAGATTGATCGGCTAGGCGTAGGGGGAGCTAGCATCTATTCCAGCTAGAGCTTGTTGGTTATTTCCTGCTGAGGACACGAAGTTATGAAATCAGTTTGATGCTCTGCCTGATTGAAGCTAATAATTGATTAACCTCTGCGCTATGAGCAGTAAGTGCATGCTCGCTGCTTCGGTAAATCGTTTTCGGCGTAGCAGCGCGGCAACCGAGCTTTTGTCGATTATCGAAAACGATCGGATCTCATCCGATCTCGTGGCATGAAGGACTATGGCAGCCCATCGCTCATCGTCGCATACCGCATCGACGATTCCGACGACTTGAAGCTTTCGGGTGCCGATGGCTATGCCCCTGAATTGCAAAGAATCTGAGGGTAGCGAAACGCCGATCTCCTCTTCGAGCTCTCTTGCTGCGCCGCACAGGAAGGGGTTGCCTCCTTGCAGGTCGTGGGGGTCGATGCTGCCCGTGACGGTGGTGGACATGACTCCGGGGCCAACTGCCAACTTATCAGACCTCGACGTTATGAGAAGCTCTCCGCTTGGTCCCATAAGCTGGAGCGAGACTGCCAGTGCGTTCGGCAGTATGCTCGATGCCAAGATGGCCGATGGGGCACGATCTGAGTCGAACGGCACGGGAGAGAGGATGTTGCTGTAGAGGAAGTCATAGAACTCACCCTTCGAGACTGAAACAGCGCGCGTCTTCGGATCGATGCCCTCAAGGCAAAGAGTGGGGCCATTGAAGAGGAGTGGGTGCTCTCGATGCGCGAACTCCTCGACGCGGGTATCCCTCGCGTTTGCCGTGTATGCAGGCAAAAATCCGCTCGGCACCAGTTCGAAACGCCAGTTGCCTTTCATGGGTAAAAACTGGCCGTGGCCTCTAGCGGTCTCCCAGGGTAAGTTGGTAAGCGACGCTCTGTCCCAGTATAAGCTCATCGGAATCCTTTCATGTAAGGGGCGGTGAATGCTGCAATGCGCCGCTCACGTTCTCTGGGAATAACCATACTCGTTTCTCCTCTCGTGCGTGCATGTCTCGGCACGATCCGCTTGTGTTTTAGCGCCGACGGTGCTGCGCGCTAAGGCAACTTGACGAGCATTCGCTCCTCAATCCGGGGAAGAGCACGCAATAAGGCCTCGCAAATCAGAGAATACGGGGAGTCCTGAAGCGTATAGTGCTGGATCGAGACTGAAATAGCTAAGGGAGCACTCTTGCTCGACTCAGACTCTTACGCGTCTCAGATGAGCCAGCGCGGCATATTGACAGAGGTTCATGGGGGGGGGGTATCATTGCCTGGTCTTTTGTGTCGGCAAAGGAAAGGATAGTGGCTCGGATGGCTTATTATAGGTTCGATGGATGGCAGAATTCCGACGGTGAAGGAGCCTGGGGAATTTGGGTTGAACTTGACGAGTACGGAAATGATTTGAATCGTGGCATGCGCGCTTGGGTGCCTGCAGCGTGGCAGCTCTCTGTCGGTGATATCCCTCCCGCTGATGCCGAGCCTTGGTCTGCCGGCTCTGGATCTGGCTGCTTTCTGACATCTGCCTGCGTGGATGCGCTGGGTAAAGACGACGATTGCTATGAGCTGACCATATTGCGTCGATTCCGGGATGAGTGGCTTAGCGAGCAGGACGGCGGTAGGAGCGACATTGCCCAGTATTACTCCTTTGCGCCGTCGGTGGTAAATCGGATCGATAGCATGCCAAACCGTCTCGACATCTACCAGACCATCTACGAGGAGCTAGTTGCTCCATGTGTCGAAATGATCGAACAAGGTCGGCGGCTGGATGCCTGGCAGTTGTACAAACAATATTCTCGAGATTTAATTGCGCAGTATTCTGCTCGGACGGCTTAGCGGTTCTCTTTAAAAGGAATTGGCCCGCCATCTTTTGCCAAGAGCGGCCCTCAGCTTGTTGCCAGACTGAGGGCCGCTGCTTTTGTGGCCATGTGGGTGGGACGACGGCGCATATTACGTTGAGAAGGGAGACGGCATGTCGGGAGAATACCGAGAATACTCTTCTGAAGACAAGAGGCGGCTAGATCGTTTAGGCCTTGATTCTAACAGATATAAAGGAAACTACAGCGCGGATGAAGTTGAGGAGGCTTATCGCAATCAATTGGATAAGCCGATGAGCGGCCTAGAGCAGGATGCTCTTTATCATGCTTATGGGTCATTGAAAAGTAAGGCTCCACGTGAGCATATTGACTATTCCTATGAGCCTCCTAAGAAGAGCATCTTCGAGCGCTGCCTTGATGCCGTTGCTTATGATTCGTACAACGAAGCAGAGAAAAGTTCTGGTTTCGAGGTTCCTAGGGTTGCTAAAGGCGTTTTAGGCTTCGTCGAGGATTTTGTAGATAAGATAAGATGGAGACTCTTGACATCTCCGCTGAGTGCTGTACTCGGGTATTATTGTCTTATGGATTGGGCTCCTGCGATAATGCTGAGGGCGGCGCCCGATGAATGGCTGACTGCGCTTCTTCAAGCAGGGTTTTTGGGAATTTTAGGCATTGCTCTCATGCTTCTTGCGTTTACTAATCTATTCATTCCCCTACTAAATGGTTTGATAGGAATAATGGTAGAAGTTCCTGTAAAGATGGTCGTCGGACTTGACTACAAACTCTGGAAGAAAAGCCATATTGAAGGAGACTGAACAATTGTCGAAATTCGATTAGTTCTCTCGGTAAAGGGGTATATTCCCTGTTTCTCGATCTGCGCAAAGCACTTCTGCGGATTGAGGTTATCGCTTCGTATCTATGCTGCCCGCTCGGCTTCTGCTTCTGCGGCTTCCAGGGCCTCTTCTTGGGCGGCGAGCTTTTCCAGCTCGGCGAGGAACTGGTCGGCCTCGGGGGCGTAGCTTAGGTGCTCGGGGCGGGGGAGCGGGCCGGCGGCGAAATTGCCCAGAGGGCCGCCGAAGCAGTCGTCCCAGTAGGCCTCGCCCAAAAGGTCGGCGGGGGTTTCGGGGTCCAGCCCGATGAACGAGCACACCCAGCCCGGCACCGGTGTGAGGTTGAGCAGCAGCACAAGCGCCACGAGGACGGCGAGGGTGGCGAGGATCTGCAGGTTCTGGCGACGGCGCACCAGGGTGGCCAGGGAAGCGGCAGAGCTTACGTCGGAGGTTTCGGCGGGTTGGGGGATGTCGGTGCTCATAAGGCGCTCCTAGCGGCGGAAAAGGGAGAAGATGAAGTACAGGACGACGATGAAGATGCCGATGGTGCCTGCGAACAGGACAAGGAAGGGGATGACGCAGGCGATGGTCAGAAGCGTCAGCGTGACCATGGTGGGATGCTCACGCCGCGCGATGGCGATGACGGCGAAGGAGAGGGCGGCCAGGCCGCAGTAGGCGATGCCCCAGATGAGCTGGTCCTGCAAGAAGTTCCAGCCGGTCTCGCTGGCCAGGTCGGCCCAAGCGTCGTATCCCAGCCCCGAGGCGGTGACGACGGTGACGCCGGCCGCCGCGATGAGCGCCCCGCCCCAGAAAAGCCCCTTGGAAAGGATCGTGGCGGTGGCCTCGGGGTGCCGGCGCGCCCGGGTCTTCGCGATGAAGGCGCTTGTGTCGCGGGCCACGGGGACAGGCCCTTCCTCGTCGCCGGTGATCCAGCAGGTGGCCTCGCCGCCGCCTTCCGCAATGCGGGCCGCCTCCTTGCGCAGGGCCGTGGCGCGCCGGCGCGTCTGCCCGCGGGTGCGCACGCCGCGGATGGCGAAGGCGGCGCTGGCGAACTTGGGGGCGAGCACCGTGGCGGCCGCCGCCAGAAAGCCCAGAAGTGCCGCGCCGGTGAAGGTGGCCGTGGGCACCGCCGAGATGTCCCACAGCGCATCCGGGTACACCGAGCCTTCCCCCATGCCGGTGGGGGAGATGAGCACCGTGGCCGCTGTGGCAAGCGGCTCGCCGGCGTTCACGACGCCGTTCCGCCAGCTTCCGAAGGTGAAGCGGGGCGTGACGAAGCACACCAGAAGGACGAAGGCGATCGCGAGGACGAGCCGCCCGAAGAAGGCGGGTTTGGAAAGGCCGTCCACCGGGGCGTGTTTGCCCTCGGCGTCGGCCAGCGCGTCTATCTGGGAGGCGGCTTCTTCCAGAGCTGCGGCGGCGTCTTCGGCGACGGCACCGGCGCGGGCGCCGCGCAGATGCTTGCGGGCCTCGGTCACGGCGGCCTTATCGGCAGCGGAGGCTTCCATGAGCTCGGTGACGAAGCCCCGGGGCACGGGGCGGCCGAACAGCTCGGCGGTGAAGTAGCCGGCGGCGGTGGCGGGCACCACCGTCTCGCTCTCGCGGACGATGCCGAAGTGGTGGATGTGCGGGCTCGCCTCGGTGTGGGCGGCCATATCGTCGGCGCGCTGAACCAGGCGCGTGCGGGCCTCGACGGTGGCGGCCAGGGGCGCGGAGGCGTTCGCGGTCACATCTCCCACGGCCCGGATGAGCTTATCGCCGGCGCCGGTGCGCCCGTGGTAGGACTTCAGGTTCCGCTGCACCCAGAATGCCCAGCCGTCGCTTCCGTAGCGGAGGGCGAAGGTGCGCACGGCCTGCTTGTCGGCCGTCGTGGCCTCCAGCACCGCCAGCACGCGGTCCACCTTCTCACCCGTGTTCGCGTCCTCGTGCTCGCGCAGCCACGCCAGGCCGGCCCGCGCGGGGCCCGAAAAGCCGGCCACGGCCACGATGCCCAGAAGGTCGCGCACCGCCTCCTCGTCGGCCACAAGGCGGTAGAAGCCGAGCGGTGTGGCCGCAGCTCGGGCGAAGAGTGCGTCCACGGCCTCGGCCCCGGGCACGACGGCTTCCCCCTTCCAGAAGACCGCGCTGCGGGTCGGGTCGATGAGCGAGAGCGCGCGGGAGAGCCCCAGGTCCTCGTCGCCGTCCTCGTCGTCGGGCAGCGTGTCCGGGTCGCGGTCGGTGATGTCGTTCAAGGCCACGGCCAGGTCGGTCTCGCCGAGCTTGCGGAAGTAGTCTTCCAAGCCGTGGGTGTACAGGTGCCGCTTCGCGCGCTGCCAGTTTTCCGCCAGCGCCGTGACCAGGGTGGCGCGGCTCTCGTACATTTCGCCTTCGAACTGGTAGCCCGCCGGCCCCGCCATGGCGGCGGCGTCCAACGGGTCGCGGTAGCGGAACGCGCCCGGGTCGGCCAGCCAGCGCTGGATGTCGTCGTAGCCGAGGCGCCCCTGGGAATGGGCGTAGGTGAGCCCGTAGATAAGCTGCCCCAGGGTCTCGTGCTCGGGCGCGCGGGCCTCGAAGGGCACGGGGCGCCCTCCGGCGAGCACCGCCGACAAGTCGTCGCCGTCGATGAGCGTCTGGTGGGGGTGGCGGCCGCCGTTGTACAGCGTCCAGATGGTGTAGCCCAGCGCGTACCAGTCGTTTTCGCGCTGCACCACCGAGGAATGGGGCGAGTAGCCGGGCGTGCGGCGGTCCACCTTGGTGGCGCCGGTGTCGCGGCCCTCTTCCAGCACCGAGGAGATGCCGAAGTCGCCCAGGACCACCTCCCCTTCCAAAAGGTAGAGGTTCTTCGGCTTCACGTCGCGATGCACGATGCCCTCGTCATGCAAAAGGTGCAGCGCGCAGGCGGCCTGCGGAATGACGGTGTCGCGCAGCTCTTCGAAGGAGGCGCCGCCGCGGGCGAAGGCATCGTCGCAAAGGGGCATGACGGCCACGTCGTAGGTGGACTCGCCGAGCCCCGGCACGCTATCGCTGATCTGGCCCGTGGCATACATCGGCATGAGGTGCGTCTCACGGAAATGATTCTCGCCCAGGGGATGGTCGGCCATGAGGCGGCGCAGGTAGGCGAGCACCGTCCGGCGCGCCAGGCGGTCGCGCACGGCATGGGGCTGATAGGCGATCTTCGCGGCGAAGACGTGTCCCTCCTCATCGGTGGCCCGCACGACGGTGCCCTGGCCGCCGGCGCCGATGACGTCGGCAGTGTGCAGGGTGAAGGCGCGGTCGCTGTCGCCCTGGAAGGGCAGGTCGGCGCCCGAGAGGACGGGGGCGGTGGAGTCTATGTCCACGAGCGTAGGGGCGGCGTCCACGATGGTGGGCGCCACGTCCCGTCGCGGCTTTCGCGAGATGTTCGCGCTAGCGGCCATGAGCGGCCCTCTGGAACGTGATGCCGCCAGTGCCGGCAATGGCTTCCACGGCTTCGCCCGCTTCCACGTTCCCGTCGAAGATGAAGGTGGAAAGCGGGTTCAGGTACGCATCTTCCACCAGGTTGCCGATGCCGCGGCCGCCGTTCTCGCGCACCTCGGGCGCGAGCGCCTGCTCGGCCAGAAGGTCGAGTACGGCCTGGGCGACGGCGATGCTAATACCGCAGCGGTTCCGCACGTTCCCGTTGATCTTCTGAATCTGCGATTCCAGGATGAGGCGCGACGCGTCGGGTGAGATGTAGTCGAACACGACAATGTTGTCGCCGATGCGGTTGAGGACCTCGGGCTTAAAGTGCGTGGCCATGGCCTCACGCACCCGGGCGCAGATGACGTCGTAGGGCTCGCCGGGCTGCACGATGTTGCGGCGGCCGATGGTGCGTCCGTGCTCGTCGAGCAGCTCTTCGGAGATGCCGACGTTGCTCGTGAAAAAGATGAGGGTCTCGCCGAAGTACACCGTCTGGCCCTGGCCGTCGGTCATGCGTCCGTCTTCCAAGATTTGCAGGAACTTGTCCATGATGGAGGGGTGCGCCTTCTCCACCTCGTCGAACAGAAGCACCGAGAAGGGGTTGGCGCGCACGGCGTTGGTGAGCTGGCCGCCGGCCTCGTAGCCCACGTACCCCGGCGGCGCGCCAAAGAGCTTCTGGTCGGAGGCGTCGGCGGCGTACTCTGACATGTCGAAGCGCAGGTAGCTGCGCTCGTCGCCGAACAGAAGCTCGGTGACCGCCTTCACGATTTCCGTCTTGCCCGTGCCCGTGGGGCCGGCCAGGAAGAGCACGCCTTTGGGCTTGGTGCCCGAAGAGTGCTGCATGCCGGAAAAGCCCAGCACCGAGCGCTTGAGCACCGAGACGATCTTGGCGATGGCGGGCTCTTGGCCCTTCACGCGCCGGCGCAGGACGGCCGCGGGGTCGTCGCGCAGCTTGTCCATCATGGCGCTCCAGCGGTTCTCACGGATGCCGTATTTGTAGAGGTCCACCAGCTCCGTGACGTTCTCCGGCGCTGTGCCGCCGCGGGCGTACAGGCGCCGCAGCTCGTCCAGCTCGGTGAGCAGCATGCGGTCGGTGGTGTCGACGAGCTTCTCGCGAGCGCGGGCGAGCTCAGATGCGGCCAGGTCGGGGAAGGCGAGGCTCAGGTAGGCCTCGCGGGCCGGACGATCGGGGTTGGGCAGGGTGATGACGCGCACATCGGGGTTGCCGCGCAGAAGCCACGAGGGCAGGTCGGTGGCCTTGTTGGCGATAAGCACGAGGGTGTTCACAGACTCGCCGTCGCCGCGGATGGCGTCCTTCGCGCCGAGGAGCAGGTTCATGAACACGGCGTTCTCCTCGGGCGCTGTCTCTTATACACATC